>JBCDFX010000442.1:0-3715 GCA_039177155.1 Cyanobacteria bacterium P01_H01_bin.119 | reverse complement strand
TTCCCTTCAGGAGCTGAATCTGAATTATTTGGATCAGGCAGGTCGATATTGACATCAGGCACGTTTACTTCGGGCAGTTCAATATTGGTGTCCGGCTGCTCGGTCTGAGGAGCCTGTTCCACCGTACCGTCAGAGCGCCCCAAGAAATAGAAAAGTCCAAATCCCAAAAGACCGAGCAAAATCACCAGCAGCGCAATAAAAAAGCCGCTGGTGTTATTTGCGGACTGCTGCGCCCGGTAGTTGGAGCGGAGCGCTTCATTTTCTCGCGCCAACCGTCGATTGTTGACGGCTTCATTTTGCCGGGCCAGACGCTCACTGCGCAGCGTTTCGTTTTCTCGCATCAAACGCTCTTGCTCGAACTGCTGCTTTTGGTGATTTAATTCTTCTTGAGTCGCCATATCGTAATCTCCTTTCTAATCGTAACGTTTTGAATCTATTGGAAACAGTGACTAGTTAGTAGAGTGCTACCAATGTAATACAGCCTACTTAAGTTTATAGAGATAGATTACTCAGCAAAAGTAGAGTCGTTATCTATCAATCAGATTATTTTTAAGTCCCACCAGAGATAGAATAATTAGCAAAGTATCGATTATTTTCGATTAGAGTTTTATCCTATTTGTCTACTTATTGCCGTGAGTTTTGATAAAGGTCTGAGGGTTATTGAAAAGGCTGCACAATGGCGCTGCCCGCTGCTGTTTCAGAGGCTAATTGTGTTAGTTGGGCTGAGCTGGGTGCTGACCGGCTGCATTCACTACGACGTTGGCATTCGCTTTGATAGCCAAACCCACGGTGAACTGACCCAAACGCTACATATCGATGAGCGGGCGATCGCGCTCAACCCGGAACCCGTCCAGCAGTGGTTAAGCCAAGTTCGCACAGCAGCGCAATCTTTAAACGGCAAGGTTCAATCCATTGATGACCAAACGATTAAAATTATTCTGCCGTTCAATAACGGTGAACAGCTTGTCTCGCTGTTTGATCAGTTCTCTAAACAGAGTGCGCCGCCTGTAGATTCTGGTTTGGATCAGTTGCCGATGCCGCTCCCTGCCGCGCTCACGCTGACGCAGCACAATAGAGGCTTTGCTGTTAAAAATCGATTGGTTTACGACTTGGATCTGCGATCGCTCCAGCCGCCGGCTTTTAGCGATCGCGGCCTGTTAAGTCAGCTTGCGGCTCCTAGACTGGGGTTTGATTTAACCGTGCCCTGGGGAATTCAGCGGGTGGCTCCGCCCAATGCTTTAACGCCTGAAACGTCCCTGCTGCCTGTGCTGGTGGGCAGTACGGCTCACTGGGAATTAATTCCCGGAGAGCTTAACCATATTGATGTCATCTTTTGGGTGCCTAGTCCGATTGGGTTGGGGGCAGGGGCGATTGCGGCGCTAGTGGCGCTGGGATACGGCGTGAAATATAGCAGCCGAAGGAATGGTTAGGACTATGTCTCCCCTTTGGCCCTACGCAACGCCAGGAATTCCCGATCATCTGTTTGAACAACTGCCGGGAATTCCGATTAGCAAACGAGAAATGCGGCTGCTGCTGCTGGGTTATTTACGGCTTAAGCCCAACGCAATGCTGTGGGATATCGGGGCTGGAACAGGCACCATCGTTGTAGAAGCCGCCCTCCTCTGCCCTGACGGACAAATTGTGGCCGTGGAGCGAGATGGAGAAGTCGCTAGTTTGATTCGTCGCAACTGCGATCGCTTTGGCCTCAGCAATGTGGACGTGATAGAGGGCAATGCGCCTCAGTGCCTATTGGATCTGCCCAAATCGCCCGACTGCATCTTGATCGAAGGGGGGCGTCCTCTACAAGAGACAATTTTAGAAGCGTGGCAGTACTTACAGCCCGGCGGTCGCTTTGTGGTTACCGCCGGTAATCTTGAAGCGCTTTACATCGCCTCCGAGAGTTTTGCCAAACTGCGGGTCCGCAATATTGAAGCGGCTCAACCCGCCGTTAATCGCTTAGAAGCTCGGGGTAACCACCAGGTCTTTACCGCTATCGATCCAGTGTTTATTCTGAGCGGCGAAAAGCTGAGTCGCAAATAATTTGAGATAAATGCTCCGTCATCTAATCTACAGTTAACTCAAATTCTGTGACACTTCTCAGCCCAGATTCAGCTATCTTCCCTAAGCTTTAGCTATACATTCTATAGACGTGCGTAAGGGAATTTTGTCATGGCTGTTGAATATGATTTGGTTGTTATTGGCGGCGGCTCCGCCGGGTTAGTGGTTGCTAGCGCAGGCGCTCAGCTTAAGGCGCGGGTTGCCCTAGTCGAAAAAGACGGTCGCCTGGGAGGAGACTGCCTGCACTATGGTTGCGTGCCCAGCAAGTCGTTGATTCACGCGGCGCGGGTGGCCTACGATGTCAAACATTCCGAAAAATTTGGCATCTATGCCGACATCTCAGATATTCGTCTGCAGGAAGCACTGGGCCATGTTCACAGAGTTATCGACACGATTCAAGAGCATGACTCCACCGAGCGGTTTGAGTCCCTTGGGGTCGAAGTTATTTATGGCACCGGCCAGTTTGTAGATGGTCACACGTTTGAGGTGAATGGCCGCCAGCTTAAAGCCCGCAACTTTGTGGTGGCCACGGGGTCGCGGCCCAGCTTGCCGCCGGTTCAGGGACTTAAAGAAGCCGGCTATATCACCAATATTGACGTCTTTTCCCTAAAAGAGCGGCCCGACTCCATGGCTGTGATTGGGGCTGGCCCAATTGGATGTGAACTGGGCCAATCGTTTCATCGTTTGGGCTCTGAAGTAACTATTATCTCTAGCCGCGACCATATTATGCCGAAGGAAGACCCCGAAGCAGCCCGCGTTGTAGAAGAGCAACTGCGCTCTGAGGACATTCGTATCCTCAACAACAGCCGCGCGACAAAAGTAGAGGTGATCGACGGCAAGAAACACATTTACGTGGGTGACGAAGTCGTCATCGTAGACGAAATTTTGCTTTCTGCCGGACGGGTTCCCAATGTGGAGTCTTTGAATCTGCAGGCCGCTGGGGTAGAGGTGGGTAAGCAAGGCATCAAAGTCAATGAAAAGCTCCAGTCTACTAACCCCAAAATTTACGGGGCAGGGGATGTCATTGGCGGCTACCAGTTTACCCATGTCGCCGGCTACGAGGCGGTGGTTGTGCTGCAAAATGCGCTATTTTTCCCCACTAAAAAGGCCGATTACCGGGTGATTCCCTGGGCCACATTTACAGAACCTGAGCTGGGGCGGGTGGGCCTGACAGAGGAAGAAGCCCGCCGCCGCTATGACGATATATATGTGCTGAAGCACGAGTTTAAGGAGGTGGACCGAGCCCTGGCAGAAGCCGCAGGAATTGGGTTCGCCAAGTTTATTACCCGCAGCAACGGCGAGATTTTAGGGGCGCATATTGTGGGGCCATCGGCAGGAGAACTGATTCACGAAGTCGTGGTGGCAATGAGCTACAAACTAAAGATTGACGCGCTGAAGGTGATCCACGTTTACCCGACGCTGTCTGAAGTCAATAGCAAAGCGGCACTGCAGCTCAGTAAACAAAAGTTTGCCAAGAATGCGTTCTTGCAAAACCTGTTGACGAAGTTCTTTAACTTCCGGCGATCGCTGGTCTCTTGAGTGTCTTGCCTATTCTTGTTGCACGCAGCCTGATAGAGGCAAGTTGTAAAAGACTTGCCTCTATGTTTGGCCCCACCCATTAAACACGCCTTAAAACAGTACAGGACAACTATAAAAT
>JBCDFX010000441.1:0-3739 GCA_039177155.1 Cyanobacteria bacterium P01_H01_bin.119 | reverse complement strand
CCTGCTCAATGCGATCTGAAGCGCCGCGCTGATGGGTTCTAGCTAAACCAAGATCTGCATCAAGCTGAAGCCAGAGGGTAAGGCTACTCTGCAGGCCATCTGTGGCAATACTGTTAAGCTGCTCAATTAAAGATAGACTCAACCCCCGGCCATACCCTTGATAGGCCACCGTGGAATCGGTGTAGCGATCGCAAATCACCCAAAATCCTGCTTCTAGCTTGGGCCGAATTATCTCCGAAACATGCTGAGCCCGGTCAGCGGCATAGAGCAACAGCTCTGCCAAACTGCCAATGGTGTAATTTTCGGCATTCTGGAGCAGCAGCTGCCTAAGCTGCTTGCCCAGTTCGGTGCCTCCAGGCTGGCGCGTCATCATTACCCCTGCGATCGTCCCCTGAGCTTGCAAGTTCTGGAATGGTTCACAGCGAGGCAGCCAGTCGTAGAGCCGTTTAAGCTGAGTGGTTTTGCCAACACCCTCAGTCCCTTCAAATACAATTAGCTTTCCAGGCAGCCGATTTGCCATCAAACCTCAAACAAACTCGAATTCGCTATCGCCGACTTACTATAGCGTTAATCCTTGATATGGCTCTGGTCAGAATTGCAGATATAAAGTCGCAGCCCTACTCCGATACCATCGCACAGCAAAACTAGACTCAATCGCGAAAATGACCGCTGCATATCAGTTCTAAGTGCGTCGATCCTCGCAATTGACTTCAAAAGAAATAACGTGTAATTATGAAGGCGAATTGCGTGCTAGCTTGCAAACGTTTGTTGGGGTTAATGGCCCAGTAGGCTTAGCTCCCGAACGTTGAAGAGCTAGAAAGCTGGTTAGAGTAGATTTTTCATTAAATTAGGCGTGGCAAAGACGGTACAAAGTGTCCTGAGTTAGTCCACGGCGAAATGTATAGCAATATAGTCTGAATGGTCTGACTGTATCGTCTGATTTCGATTGCTGCCCCTTGTCCCTACGAATACGTTTGTAGACAATCGGCACCCAAAGATTGGGATCAAAAGCCACAACTTTGATGTTTGGAAAAGTAGTGACCTAAGCTATCTTCGTCGCTAATTGATCAATCGGTTGTTCGTTCCACAAAGATAGGTTCCCATGGCTCGTTATACAAACTTGTTCACAACGACATCGCCAGATTCGGTTCCAGAGTTAAAGATTGCCTTAGCGGATACGCTGCGGGCCTGTAATTTGAACCTTATCTATGAGACCCAAGATTACCTGGTCGCTAAGGAAAAGCCCGGACAGGTCTCCTACACAAAGCTAGCCACCATCGAAGTCTTGATTAATCCACCCCTTTCAGGACAGCACGAAGCCCAGGTGAACTTAGTCGTTAAGAATGAAGAGCTACCCCTGAATCGGAAC
Source organism: Cyanobacteria bacterium P01_H01_bin.119 (assembly GCA_039177155.1). Classification (GTDB taxonomy): domain Bacteria; phylum Cyanobacteriota; class Cyanobacteriia; order Phormidesmidales; family Phormidesmidaceae; genus JBCBZT01. The sequence continues at coordinate 2,370 of JBCDFX010000441.1, read as the reverse complement.
AATCACTGCCAGAGGGTTTTTCAGGCCGTTAACCAAGCCATTCATGCAACTCGGCCTTGGCAGTGTGCTTAGCCTGACACCTCTAGGATGAGTCGGCAGGCTTATCGCCATTACTGGCGTCACTGTGGCCTTCTTCCCCTTCTTCATCAATCATATTGGGGCTGATCAGCGTAATGTCGAACTCGTCGGGCGGCAGGGTTGAGCTAGCGTCGCGCTTGAGCTGATAGTAGATAGCCCGGGCCTGGGGGCCAAAGACAATCTCGTCTTCATTTTTTAGATCGTGAGCCGGTAGCTTACGACCATTGATTAGCATGCCATTGGCGCTGGGCTTACCCTTTAGGTTGCCGTCCACAATGCGGTAATAAAAAGTTTGATCGTCATCTTTGGGCAGTTGCACAAGGGTGGCATGATGACGAGAGACAAACTGGGAAGACAGTCGAATGTCGCATTTTGGATCGCGGCCAATTGAGTAGACTGAACCATCGAGGACAATTTCCCGTCGTCCTTTGCTGTCTTCGACAATAAGAATACTGTTGAATTTAGAGTCTACCATCGCCTAAAAATAAGTCGTTTGTTTCAACAGCAGAGTGCTGAAAGCGAATCATATCGCATCCTGCTGTCAGTAGGGCACCGCGAGTGGGGCTTTTGGGGAAAGCTAGCAACTGCATCTGTTTGTCGATGCAGTTATCCCTTACTCCAGATTACCCTTCAAGGTTCCCTCATCTTCACTTGAAAACAGTATTTAGTGGCGAAGCCCCTCTGGAGGAGAGAACCGCTTTGTGCTGTTCAGGTTTGTAATGCTGCAATGGAGGCAAATTAGTGTTGAGCGGGTGGATATGGCTGTTATCAGGGCTGGCGATGCTGATCTGGATTGGGCTGCTAACGGTTTGGGGTAGCTTTTGGATAGCCAGCCAAAAGTTACCCACTCAGCCGGAGGCTATTTTGACCCCTCCAGCCCCAATGCCCTGGCCCACTGTGGCTATAGTGATCCCAGCTCGGAACGAAGCAGCGCTGATTGAATCTATGCTGCAAGCCCATCTGACCCAGGACTACAGCGGAGTTTATCAAATTATTTTGGTTGACGATCAAAGCGCTGATGGGACAGCAGCGATCGCGGCTAACACTGCTGAGTCTTCTAATGCCAGCGATCGCCTGACGATTTTAACCGGAGAGCCTCTACCCCCCGGCTGGACCGGTAAGCTCTGGGCGATGGAGCAAGGGTTTCGCCATCTAGTAGACTGGGATACACCGCCAGACTATATTCTGCTTACGGATGCCGATATTGCCCACGATCGCGCCAGCCTGCGCCGACTGGTTACGAAAGCGATCGCCGCAGATCTGGATTTAGTGTCCTTAATGGTGCGGCTGCGCTGCGACAGCGTTTGGGAGCAGATGCTGATTCCAGCTTTTGTATTCTTTTTTCAGATGCTGTATCCCTTTCCGTGGGTTAACGATCCCCAAAAATCTAAAGCGGCGGCGGCGGGAGGCTGTATGCTGCTACGCTTTAGCGCTCTCCAGCGGATCGACGGCCTAAAATCTATTCGCTCAGCCTTAATTGATGACTGCGCCCTGGGAACCGCTATCAAAGCAGGTGGCCCCATTTGGCTAGGGCTTAGCGCCGATGTGCAAAGCCTGCGGCCCTATCCCGATTTAGCGGCGATCTGGCAAATGGTAGCCCGCAGCGCCTACGCCCAGCTCGGCTACTCTCCCTGGCTACTCGCTGGAACAGTACTTGGCATGGTGTTAGTTTACGAAGTGCCGCTTTTAGCCATAGGGATAGGACTATACTCGGCTAGCCCTGGTTTAGTCCTAATCGGGTTAGGCAGTTGGCTGCTGATGGCGATCGCCTACTGGCCCACCGTCAAGTTTTACGCAGTTTCTCCCCTTCTGACGCTGGCCCTACCTGCGATCGCCGCTCTATACACCGCAATGACCATAGACTCGGCCCGTCGCCACTGGCTGGGAAAAGGCGGCGCCTGGAAAGGCCGCATCTATCCAACATCTTGATCTCTAACATTGGTCAGCTTGCCTACCGCACCCAGCGTCGCTGAAGTTCTTGGCGCATCAGCAATCTGACTCGCAGCCTTGTCATAGGCTTCCCCTCGGCTGCTATGTCCAAGCTAAAAACACAGTTCCTTTAGCGACTGGGTTTAGGGCCACTCTCACCAACAGATCACCCCTTCCGCGAGATCCGACGGCGGTTCGTCCTGGTCGATGGGGTCTGGGGAAAGCGACATTTCCCCAGGCATCTCCTAACAACGAAGCCCCAACCGCCGTCTTATCGCAACCTTCGCTTTCTACCAGTTCTTTGTCCTGCGGCTGCTATAAAACCTGGGCCACATTAGCTTTAACCGACTGAGCCGATTGATG
>JBCDFX010000440.1:0-3743 GCA_039177155.1 Cyanobacteria bacterium P01_H01_bin.119 | reverse complement strand
ATCTGCCAGAACTATGCCGCGACGCCACCGCTCTAGGCTAGATGGGCTAAGCCACCCTTTCACCACAACATAATAGGTTTTGGCAACCTGGTGTTTAGGATGGGTAAGTTGATAGGTAAAATCGCCGTCGTTGGTGAGCAGTAGGGCTCCGGTAGAATTGACATCCAGCCGGCCAACGGGATGAATTCCCTGCCCTACCGATAGAGACTTGGGCAGCAAATCCAGCACGGTGGTCCGTCCCTGGGGATCGCTGCATGTCGAAACAACCCCCAGAGGCTTATTCAGAATTAGGTAATGGCGCTGAGGGGCAGGCTCCACACCAATAGGCCGACCATCAAGCTGAACAACATCTCGGCTAGGATCAACTTTCTGCCCAAGCTGTGCCCAATCGCCGTTGACTTTGACCCGCTTGGCCTGGATCAGAGCTTCGGCCTGCCGCCTAGAGGCAATGCCCCATTGAGAAAGTAGTTTTTGCAGCCGCTCTTCCACGTTTAGTCTTCCAATTCTGATACTGCTGTCGAGAAAAATCGAGAGGGTTCTATTTTTGGGCAAAGGGTTGAGCGGCTGCGGTCAAATTGCTGTGTAAACTCTCATCCGGTTCTCAGATCGCCATCACAGGTGATTCAGATCACCCTGGCAAACTAAAACATATCTGAAAAAAAGGAAATGAGTAAATCATGAACGCAAATATTTTGTTGATTGAAGACAACGTCAAAACCGCAAGACTGCTGGCTATGGATTTGATGGATGCCGGATATCAGGTCAAGGTAGCTCACGATGGTTTGCTTGGACTCGCGCTGGCTCACCAGAGCCATCCTGACCTAATTTTGCTGGACTGGAAGCTGCCTGGCCTATCAGGGCTAGAGCTGTGCCGAGGACTGCGGCGATTGGGGCACACAATGCCTATCTTGTTTTTAACCGCGATGGCTGAAGCCGACCAGCGGACTATGGGGTTGGCCGCTGGCGCCAGCGACTACATTATTAAACCCTTTGACTCTGAAGCCCTGCTTACAATCCTTGGGAACTATCTTCAGACGATTGATTTAGCGCCAACACATTCTGGCTGGCTGGCAGTCTGACCGTAACGGTTGTCCCAACTTCCGCCACCGATTCAAAGGTCAGTGTGCCGCGATGCGCTTCGATAATGCGGCGGGTAATGGCGAGTCCTAACCCATTACCAGAGGTCTTGGTTGTAAAGAAAGGTTGGGTTAGCTTGGGCAAAATATCCGGGGGAATCGGATCGCCGCCGTTATGGATTTGAATTTGGATTTGACCGTTTGATCGGGTCAGTTGCCAGGTGATGGTTCCGCCAACGGGTGAGGCTTCGCAAGCATTGCAGATGAGATTGATAAAAACCTGCTTCAACTTATCCTTATCCCCGTGGATTGGCAGAGCAGCCGAGTTGGCCACGATTTCAATAGCGCGGTCTGCTGCGGCGGGCATGGTCTGGAGCGCCGGCAGCATATCGCGAGCTAGAGCATTCAAGTCCAGAGAAGTCGTTTCGAGCTGCTGCTGCCGGGCGTAGAGCAAAATCTCGTTGAGCAGCCGCTGCAGCCGCTCTGACTCTTCCAAGGCAAAGCCGAGCCGCATTCTGTCCCGCTCCGGCAAATCCATACGCTTAAAGGCATTTAATCCCATCAGCACCGTGGTCAGGGGATTGCGAACTTCATGCACAATCATGGCGGCTAGCTCGCCGATTTCGGCCAGGCGAGCCGTGGCGCTTTCGGCCTGCTTACGCTCGGTAATATCTCGGGCGAGGGCCAGCAGGTAGCGATCGCCGCTAAACTCCAGCAGACCGATACTCACTTCCACTGGAAAGTTAGAGCCATCTTTGCGGCGATGGCAGCCTTCAGTTCTAATCGGTTGACCCGGCTCTAAACGCTGCCACAGTTGCTCAAAGCCGGCGGGAGTCATCTGGAGCTGAATATCGGTGACCTGCAGGCCAATCAGCTCATCGTGGCCGTACCCTAAGCTGCGGCAGGCTTGCTGGTTGACATCTAAAATCTGTCCCCGAGCATTGACGACATAGAAGGCATCGGCGGCTTGCTCAATTAGGGTCTTAAAGCGCATTTCGCTCTCGCGCAGCGCTTCTTCGGCCTGCTTACGTTCGGTAATATCGTTAGTGACCGCTAAGATGCAGGTTGTGCCATTGATATCGAGCTGTTCAGCGGAATACAGCACAGTTCGCACCTCGCCACTGGCCCGCTGAAACCGATATTCCTGATTTCGGACAAAGCCCTCGGTGCGGATTTGATGAATCATAATGGCGCGATCGCCGGGATCGACCCAAAGCCCAATGTCCAGGGCGGTTTTATCCATCACATCAGACCGCTGGCTGCCGTGGAAGGCAAGAAAGCTGGCGTTTGCCTCAATAATATGGCCGTCGGTAAGGGTGCTCAGGGTAATCGGATTAGGGCTGGCTTTAAAGGCTTTTGAAAACTTTTCCTCTGACTGTCGCACCTCGGTTTCCATGCGATTGCGCGTGGCGATCGCATCTACAATTTGCCGAAGCATTAGCTCAAAAGCGGCTACCACATCCCCCAGCTCGTCCCGGCGGGTGAGCTGAGACGATTCAAACTGAAGCGACGCGGTGTCAAAGTCTTGGGTAATGGCCTGCCCAACCGCTAGCAAATCCGTTCGCAGCCGTAAGATCGGGCCAATAATCAGTCGCTCTAGCACAATCAGGGTGGCCCCAGTGACGAACACAGAGATAATCAGCACCAGCCCCGCAATCCGAAAGACAAACTGAATCAGCTCGTTGCGAACTGAGGTGCTGTCGTGGCGAATAATCGGAATATAGCGATCGCCAAATTGATCTTCGAGGGGCGACATCTTCCACACTGCATCGTAGCGATTTTGGGAATAGTCCAAGCGTTGAACCTGTCCCTGGCGCACCGCTTCAACTGACAGGGTAGGCGCTTCGGCAAAACTGCCGACCAGAGAGCCATCAGAGCGATACAGGGCGACCCCCACCACCACCTGATCGTCCAAGATTTGCTCAAACTGGGCTAGCAGTTCTGCCTCACTATCAGCAGCGCCAGCCCCGTTTAGCACCCCCTCCCCTCGCGCGGTGGAGATATCTCGCAGATAGATCAGCAGTTCCCGCTGTCGTCGATACACCGATGGAATCAAGATCACCGCTTCAATCACAACGATGCTGATAAAGACCCACCCCACAATCCGGCGAGACAGCCTGGCGGTAATTAAATCCTTTAGCGTTCTACGTAGCTGAGTCGCCACAGAGCGGACATCCTCCTGACCCAAGGTCGTGATTAGGGGTTTGGACGCAGATTGTACTAGAGTCTGGCTTTAGGCGAATTAATTGCGATCAACCCGATACGGTAGCCGTTGTAATAGCGCGCCCTAAACCATCGCCTCCGCAGTCTGGTCGATCATCTGATTCTCTTGGCGGAGATAGGCTTGGATAAACGCGTCGAGATCGCCGGCCATCACATCATCGATGGCAGTGGTTTCTACCCCCGTGCGCAAGTCTTTTACCATCTGATAGGGATGAAAAACGTAGTTGCGAATTTGGTTGCCCCAGGCGGCCTCCACCATATCACCGCGAATATCGGCAATTTCCTGGGCTCTTTGTTCCTGCGCAACGATTAGCAGCTTAGCCTTTAGCAGGGCCATGGCTTTTTCTCGGTTCTGTAGCTGCGATCGCTCCTGGGTGCACCGCACAGAGAGACCCGTGGGCAGATGGGTAATGCGCACCGCCGTTTCCACTTTGTTAACGTTTT
>JBCDFX010000439.1:0-3778 GCA_039177155.1 Cyanobacteria bacterium P01_H01_bin.119 | reverse complement strand
GCGGGGCCTGCTGCGTTGGGAACCCATTGGCGAGATAGGCGATATTGCGGCAACCCTGCTAATTGCCCTGGTCTACCCATCCCTACTGGAAGAAATTTTATTTCGAGTGTTTTGGCTGCCCCATCCCAGCGAAAGCCCTTCCATAGCAACCTTTTTAGTCTGGAGCGTCTTGGCCTTAGCTGTGTTTATTGCAGCCCATCCCTTCAACGCCTGGATCTTCTTGCCCAGCCGACGGGACACCTTTTACAACCCTACTTTTTTAGGGCTGGCCGGGCTGCTGGGCGGAGTTTGCACCCTAGCCTACGGACTCAGCGGCTCCCTCTGGCCGCCTGTAATCCTGCACTGGGCCATTGTGGTGATTTGGCTGCTGCTGCTGGGGGGACAGGGACGGCTAGCCCAATCGGCCTAGGGGCTGTCATCATTTAGATGTTCAACTCCTGCTACAACAAGGATTCCAGCCCCCAGCCATTAGACTCGCAGCCTCGTCCTAGTCGTCCCTTCGACTGCCTATCTGCCTTAATTTTGAATTCTCAATTTTGCATTTTGAATTCCGCGCAGCGGCCCTAGTCCAGATTCTCGTTGACGGGGAAGCGATCGATAGCGTCTTTGGCCTGCCGCGCCGACTGTCGCAGGGCGTCCGGCAAGTGGGGCACGTGGGGAATTTGGGACAAAAAGTCTAGGGTGCGTCGCAGCACCCGCACAATATCTCCCTCGTCTAGGCTGGTGTTGGCGCAAAGCTCTGGCCATTCCACCTGCATTGCCCACTGCTCCACCAGAGAGACCAGCTCATATTCTAGCCAGACCGGCATGGCAATATTGCGCCGCCGCTGATGCTTAAAGATGTCTCGCCGCAGATTGCGCAGGCCCGATAGGGCAAACTCTACGTCCGCCGAGAGCTGATAGCGCACCCAGCTATCAGGACGGGCATTTTCGGTCACTAAAGCGGCACAGGCGGCGGCAAGCTGATGGGGCTCTAGTAAATCAAACTCTCCAGAAGCCAGGGACAGCCCCAGCCACAGCTCATTGTCGCCGCGAATGGCCGCCGCCATTTCTCCTAGGGGGGTGGGCTTCGTGCCCTCTAAACAGTCAAAGGTTTTAAGGATGCTCATCAGCGCCTCAAATTCTTGCCAGTAGCGCTGGGAGAGGTGATCGTATTTTTGCTGGCGATCGCGCAGTTCAGTTTCCATGCGCTCCAAGGTTTTCTGGCGCTTTAGCAGCGTGGCGGGGCTCTCCCACTGTTGGGCTGGATGGGCCGCGATCGCTTCGGTAATGGCTTCCATCTGGGCCTGCTGCTCAGCCACCTCCGGGGCCAGTTCGGCCAAATCGGGAATAGGCGGCACATAGGCCAGCACCGCTTGGGTTTGGGTGTTGCCGCTGCGGCTCTGGCCCGGCTTAAGGGGCAGCTCCGGCGGCGGCGTTAGCCCATCGACCTGAGCCACCCGAGGACAGTCGGCATGGAGCTGCACCACATCTGCAACGGTGGCCACCAGCCAGCGATTTTTTTCGCTTAGGCATACCAGGTAGGGAAACTGACCTGAACCGGTTACCTTGGTCACCAGCACCGCGTTGATGGGCTCAGCAACGGGCACATGTTTTCCCTTTAGGCTCAGCACCGAGCCGGCAATGGCAAAGGCCAGCGCCATACCGATATCCTTTGAGCGCACCTCTTCGGCCTGCTGCTGGAGAATTTTCAGCAGCCGTTTTTCTTCCTTAAGACGACCGCGCAGCTTTTCGTAATCCGCCAGTATCGCTGGGTCAATATCAGTAAATTTGGCCTTGGTACGTTCGATCTGCTGGGTCAAATCCGCGATCGCCTGCTGCTGAGGCGTCAAATGCAGGGTTGCTAAATATTGCCCAAAGCTGCGCTCAATCAGATCCTTTGCCTCAGCCAGCGTATGGGTCTGCAGCAGATTGAGCACCATGCCGTAGCTGGGGGTAAACTGGCTCACCAGGGGATCGGCCCCAGATGTGGCCAGATAGGCCCCTTCATTGGCCCCTTCAAAGGGTGTTTCCACCACCACCACGTAGCCTTGCTCGTCCATCCCCCGACGCCCGGCTCGCCCCGCCATCTGCAAAAACTCAGAGCCGTTGAGCAGGCGATGGCCCCGGTCGGTGCGCTTAGACAGGCTTGAAATCACCGTGGTGCGGGCCGGCATATTGATGCCCGCCGCCAGGGTTTCCGTGGCAAAGACAACTTTAATCAGCCCCGCCTGAAATAGCTCTTCGACTAGCCCCTTCCAGGTGGGCAAAATTCCGGCATGGTGGGCCGCAATCCCTCGATACAGCGGCTCTACCTGCCCGTCCCGCGCGGCATCCGGGTTCCAGGCTAAAAACGTGTCAATCTTTTCCTTGAGCTGCTGCTGCTCCGCTGGGTTGACCAGAGAAATTGCCCCCATCTCCTGCACTGCCTTATCGCAGCCCCGCCGACTAAAGATGAAATAAATGGCGGGCAGCATATCTTTTTGCTGCAGCTGCCCCACCACAAAACTTGGGCTAACGCTGAGCTTGCCCTTGCGCCCCTTTTGTCCGCGAGGCGGGGTGCGTCGCTGACGCAGGCGGGGATTAAGTTTGGTATTGTCGTCATTGAGCAGGGGGAACAGCCCTTTGCTGTGGCAGTAGTTAAACTGCAGGGGCACCGGGCGAAACTCTGAATAAATCAGCTCCGTTGGCCCGTGAACTTTGTCAATCCAGTCGGTGAGCTGCTCGCTATTGTCAATGGTGGCGGAGAGGGCAACGAGCTGCACCACGGGCGGACAGTAGATAATCGACTCTTCCCAAACGGTGCCCCGCTGACGATCGTTCATATAGTGGCACTCGTCTAGCACCACGGCCTCCACCCCCTGCATAGAGGTGCCCACCTCACCAATGGGCGTGCCGTAGAGCATATTGCGAAAGATTTCGGTAGTCATCACCAAAATCGGCGCGTCTCGGTTGATGGAGGTATCCCCGGTCAGTAACCCGACGCTGTCGGTGCCAAATTCGTCTCGGAAGTCTCGCAGTTTCTGATTTGACAGGGCTTTTAGGGGCGTGGTGTAAAACACTCGCTTTTGATTCGCCAGGGCCCGGTGGATGGCATATTCTCCGATCAGCGTTTTACCGGAGCCCGTAGGAGCGCACACAACCACTGACTTGCCCAGGTTGAGCGCCGCGATCGCCTGGTGTTGAAAGTCGTCTAAGGAGAAAGGAAAAAGCTGATCTAAGGACAGCACAGAATTTGCCATAAAGGTTATCCCCTATTGTGCCGAAAGTTTCCCCAATCAGCGTCACCGACTTAAGATTTATGCTGAGTTCACCTGCTGGGCTTGTAACACCACACCCGGTTGGTCTTAACCCAGATATGATTTAAAGGAGAGATTAACGGCGCGATCCGATGCTGACTTCTACTCAGGAACTGTTAAATACGGCTCAAAAATATTCCTACGCCGTTGGTGCGTTTAATTTATACAACCTTGAAGGGGCCAAGGCTGTTGTCAACGCAGCTGAAGCCGAGAATAGCCCTGCCATTATCCAAATTCTTCCCCATATTTTGGCCTATGGGGGGTCGCCAATGATTGCCCTCTTTTTAGAAGCGGCGGATTCGGCAACGGTTCCAATGTCGGTTCATTTAGATCACTGCGGCGATCGCGCCACTATCGAAACTGCCTTAGAAGCGGGTGTTCAGTCCGTCTTAGCCGATGGCTCCAAACTTCCCTTTCAAGATAACCTGGCCTTTACCCGCGATATGGCTCTTTTGGCCCATGGTCGGGGCGCCACGGTAGAGGCCGAAGTCGGCAGAATC
>JBCDFX010000438.1:0-3793 GCA_039177155.1 Cyanobacteria bacterium P01_H01_bin.119 | reverse complement strand
TGAAAATAGCTAAGATCTGCTTTATATAAGCTATAAGAGGTTTTAAGATATTTATCTTTAGTACTTTGAAGTCACTCCAGAAAGTTTTTTTAATAGTCTTGATATTCAACGCCCGATAATTGGCCTTAGCTTTACCCAATAGTTGCGTTCCCTCTATAAACTTGATTCAAGATGGTAATCGCTCGCTCTTGAGGGCGTATGCCCATAGAGCATCATGTAACTAAAAGCATAAAAACGGGTGATTTCTCTGGGGTGATTACGGGGTCGGGTAAGTCAGTATCGAATCGGTTATTTATGGCTCTACCGCGATAGTTAAGTCCGGCAATGCAACGTCAACAACAGCAAATACAAAATATGAATCCAATGAAACACTTACTTATGAGTGCAGCGTTTGTCTTGGGTGCAGGCGCGATCGCCGTTGCACCTGCAACTGCTGCCACTTACACCACTTCTGGCGACGTTACTATTTTTAACTCTGACGGCACCAACACCTATCTGGACCCCAGTGCTGACCTGGGTAGCGTGCTAAATGGTAATAGTGGCGCTCCCGGCGGCAACGTGGAACTGAACGACGGTGCGGCCAATGCAAACTTGAATGCACCGGCCAACACGTTGACGGCTAACCTCGATAGCGGTCGAGTGGTGACCTTTAGCAGCCTGACCAGCGATGACTGGTTTGGTAGCGGTAATCTGGCTCAGCAGTGGTTTGGCGAGGCTATGGGCGTTTACGGCACCACCATCCGTACCCGCTTTGAAGGCTATCTAGTTAGCCAAGGATATTCTCAGCAGCAGGCCCAGTTTGCGGCCAGCGACGACAACAATATCTTTGCGGCGTTCAACAATCAAGGTGGTTTTGCCCGTCTCAGCGACCCCAATATCGCTTACGTCAACGAATCTGCTGCTGGCGTTACTTTTGGTTTGGCCGCTCACAGTGACGCAGGTAATGTTAATCCCCTATTGGCTGGCCTCTACGCCAGTGAAGTGGTGAAGGTTTCCCTAAATGGTGAGACTGAATACTATTACAGCTTTGATGTACCTGGCGTTTCTGGTCAGACCTCTCGTGACGGCACGAACTCCCACGAAGGTAACTATGAGTTCTTTATTGCCGATCCTCAGAATGAAGAGTCTGTTCCTGAGCCTGCGGCAATTCTAGGCTTGGTTGCTGTCGGTGGCGTACTGGTCGCTAAGCGTAAGCAGCAAGCTGCGTAGGGTCAACTCCCAGATCTTGATCTAGTAGCTATAAAAAACTGGCTACAGTGCGTGTAGGGCTCAGAGCATCAGTTCTGAGCCTTTTTTTATTTCAGGTGGCTTTGGTTTTGCAGCAATGGCTTGAGAGTGAGGGAGTAAATCCGTACTTCTACAAGGGTGTTGCGCGTACCCAGGGTGTCAAACGCGATCGCTACGATGTCATTATTAATAGCTAACAAAAATCTAAGACTCAGGCGATCGCGCTCAGTTCTACAGCTTTGGTCAGGTTGCTCACCACACCTTTCATCGCTGGAGTGGTTGGCATAACAGCAATCTGCACAATCCGTCTAAACCTTTTGGTAGATTACTGCAGTTTCGATCAGTTGCCGTATCTGTCTCGAACCGATCGCGTTGCTCAATCTCGCCCAATTTAGGAGAACGTGTATGAACCAATTTAAAACCGCTGCCCTGCTGGGACTGCTCAGCGCACTATTAATTACGATTAGCTATGGCGTTATTGGGGGTGCTGCGGGGGTTATCTTCGGTATTGGCCTTGCTGCCATCAGTAACCTAGGCGCATGGTACTGTTCTGACCGCATTGCCCTAGCAGCCTACCGCGCCCAGCCCGTCAGCCCCTATCAGGCACCGAGGCTACATCAAATTGTGGCGCGGCTGGCGCAGCGGGCGAATATTCCTGTGCCTCAGGTCTATATCATTCCCGGACAGGCGGCAAATGCCTTTGCTACCGGGCGCGACCCAGAACACGCAGCGATCGCAGTTACCGAAGGTATCCTAAATCTGCTGCCCGACGCTGAGCTTGAAGGAGTGCTCGCCCATGAGCTCAGCCATATCCTTAACCGCGACACGCTGACTCAAGCCGTTGCCGCCACTATCGCCGGAGCCATCTCGTTTTTAGCTCAGATACTAAGTTTCAGCCTTTGGTTTGGAGGCGGCCGCAGCAGTGACGACGCCAATCCGTTGGGAATCTTTGCTACCGTCTTGTTTGCGCCGTTGGCTGCAACCGTAATTCAGCTGGGAATTTCGCGCACCCGCGAATTTGCGGCTGATGCTGGAGCGGCTCAGTTGACCGGAAATCCGCGAGCGCTGGCCCAAGCTTTGCAACGGCTAGAGGCCAGTGCCCAGCGCCGACCCCTGGCAGGTAACCCAGCCTTTGCGCCGCTGCTGATTGTCAACGCAGTGCCTAAGCTGGGATTGAACAGCTTATTTTCTACCCATCCTTCGACTCAAGATCGGATTCAACGCCTGCTACAACTGGAACAGACCCAGCTATCTACAGTGAACTGGCGTGGCATGATGGGGAGGGCATAGAAGTCGCTGGCTTGGTTAGCGCGACTGTGAGCTAGATGGCTGTGATATCAGCTCCAGATACTGGGTATCGCAAGCAGTCTGGCTAGCGGCACGGTTGGCGGCCTGGACTATAAGCAAGGAGACAGGATTGAAGCAAGTTGCTGAAAAGCGCGATCGCGTTGTGATTTGGCTCCTGGGTGGGCTGTTGTTTCGGACAATTTGCGCGCTGTTTCTGTTTCCAGGCTTCGATGAAGCATATTACTATCTCTATGCCCGAAATCTAGCCTGGAGCTATTTCGACCATCCGCTGATAGTGGCGCTCACTACTCGCCTTGGGTTGAGTCTGACGGGCAGCATTTCTCAGTTTACGATTCGCATTGGGGCACTGCTGCTCTACACCGCCAGCCTGTATCTGTTTTACAAGCTGGCGGTGCGGCTATTTTCTGTTCGGGCAGGGTTGATAGCGCTGGCGATCGCGACGGTGACGCCGTTATTTAATATCTCTTTTGGTATTCTGACTTCTCCTGAAAATGGACTAATTTTTTTTTGGACGGCATCCTTATACTGCGCTGTAGCTGAATTTTTTCCGCCTTCTCGGCGGTTGGCCACAGGCGCTTCAGCGGAAGCTCAGCGCCACTACAAGTCTTATCAACCCAGCTATCGGTTAGCCATTTTGGGGGTGCTGTTAGGACTCACTTGTCTCAGCAAATATCACGGCTTTGTGCTGGCACTGGGGATTTTGGGGTTTTTGCTCACCAGTCCGCGTCACCGCGCAGGACTGCGATCGCCTTGGATGGTAACGGCTCTGGGTGCTTTTTTAATAACGCTGTTTCCCCTTTGGTTCTGGAATGCTCAGTACGACTGGATTTCGTTTCGGTTTCAGTTATTTATGCGCTTTTCAGGCGGGGGGAGCGCGTTTAATCCGCTTAACGCTGTGCTTGGTCTTTTAGGCACTTGGGCAATGGGGGTGGGGTATTTGTTTCCCACTGTTGCTCTGCCGCTGTGGTGGGTAACCTTGAAATCGCTCAATCAGCAGCGCGATCGTTTTAGCCGTCGATCTTTCTCTACAGAAGAGAGTCTGTGGTTTGATCAGCAAGCCTTAATTCTGTGGACGTCGCTGCCCGTAATGTTGGGTTTTACCCTGCTGGGCGGAGTAACTCAGATTCTCCCCGCCTGGCCTGCGCCAGGTTTTTGGGGCATGACGCTGCTGCTGGCCCATCACACCAGTCTGTGGCAGCGTCGTGCCCGTCGCCGTATTCGTCGTTGGATTGGTGGTACTGGGGCTGTTGTGGCGGGG
>JBCDFX010000437.1:0-3801 GCA_039177155.1 Cyanobacteria bacterium P01_H01_bin.119 | reverse complement strand
CGGAAACCGGCCTCAATGGCATCTTCACAGGCATCGGCATCCGTATCGATAAAAACGACTGACTCGCCGCGATCGCGAAATAGCCGGGCGATTAGCAGGCTCAGCGGATTGCACCCGACCATTACTACTCCGGTTGCCTGGGTCGAGGTAATGCCCAGCAGCTTGGCAATGGTGCCTGCCGTCAAGCCCTGAGCGGCCACGGTCAGCAAAATCGTGAGAAACACCAGAGCTTTAATGGAATCTCCCCCGTTAATGCCCCGCTCCGTTAGCAAAATCGCAAACAAAGACGCTACAGACGCCGAGACAATACCCCGGGGCGCAACCCAGCTTAAAAAAATCTTTTGTCGCCAGTTGAGATCGCTGTTCCAGGTGCACAGGACGATATTAAAGGGACGTACCACCAACATCAGCGTCAGCACGGTTAGCAGCGCCCCCTGCCCCAGGGCAAACACACTGGCAATAGAGAGATCTGCCGCCAGCAGCACAAACAGCACCGACACCGCCAAAATCGTGAGCTGCCCCTTAAAGCGCCGCAGCAGCCGTTCATCCGGCACAGAGAGCGATCGCACCACAATACCCGCAATCACCGCCGTCATTAGCCCAGACTCATCCCGTACCGTTTGAGCCAGCCCAAAAAGCCCCCACAGCCCCGCCAGCACCACCAGATTACGCAGTTCTTCCGACAAAAATTCGGCTTTCTTTAGAAAGAGACCCAGCAGCGCCCCGCCCCCTGCACCGATCAGCGCGCCAATGCCAAGCCGCACAATTAAACCGCTAACAACGGATATCGGCGCGGCATCCCCATTCAGAATGACATCTAGCACCACCACCGCCAGAATGGCCCCGACCGGATCGATCAAGACTCCCTCACCCTCCAGCAGGGTAGACACCTTGCGATCGACTTTGACCTGCCGCAGCAGCGGATTAATCACCGTCGGCCCGGTGACAACGACCAAAGAGGCATACAAAAACGCAATCGGCCAGGGAAACTCCCCTAGCCAGTGGGCAGCCATACCGCCACCAATCAGGGTAAAGAAAATACCAAAGGTAACCAGATTGCGCAAACTCCCTGAGACGCGCCCTAGCTCCTTAAGCTCTAGGCTAAGCCCCCCCTCAAACAAAATCAGGGCTACGCACAGCGCCACAATTACCTCTAACCCCACCCCCAGAAATTCTGGGTGGAGCACCCCCAACATATCTCGCCCCATGGCGATGCCGAAGATTAACAAAAAGATGATGCTCGGCACCTTCAGGCGTTCCCCAATCACCTGGGCACTGATGCCGGCCACAACCGTGAGCACAATCTGTAATGTAATCTCGAAGGGGGTATCCATAGGTGCCTTAGCCAGTAGCAAGAACGCCAATAGCAAGAATGCCAATAGCAAGGACGGTAGAGCCGCCTACGGTTCCGGCGTTCTGGGCTAAACTTGATGACCAAGCATCTGAATTTGGGCTGCTAAGCATCACTATGGCGAGCGGGCAGTTGCCTAGGTTGTTTCCTCAGGTTAACGCGTTCGATCGATAGACTGAACGCGCAAGATAGCTATCTCAGGTTAGAAATCATCCTTGTTGAGTGATGATCTAACTGAATCTTAGTCATTCCGTCTAAGATATCAGCATTTCGCAACATTAAGCGGGCACAGTCCTACAGATATCCCTACAGATATCCGCCTACAGATATGCCTGGAGAAATTCGTAAGCGTCGTCTTCCCAGCAGGGTTCGGGATAAAGCCGAGTCAGTTGACGATCAATATCGTGAGCAATGGTCGGCATGGCGGTGGTATCGCCAAACAGCTCGTCTAAAGCGGCAAAATCTTGGTAACGGAGAGCCGCAAGGGGGGCCGCGTGGGACTGAATGGGCGAATAAGACTTAGGGGTAGGCGATGCCTGAGCACGGGCTTGTTGCTGAGCCAAGCTCCGCTGGCCCCGCCGCTGACTTGCTGAAATTAGCTTTCTAACGTATGAGTCGTAGCCAGTCTGAGCGATCGCCTCTGACATAACAGAAAGTCAGCCAGCCGTATGCAACGGCAGCACTCCTTAGGACAGTATACTCCCTTGAATTTGGGGCTCTATCTATGGTTTGAGATAGAGTTCTCGCCGCAGCGAATATCGTTGGAATCTGAGGCATAGAGCAATCTGACTCGTCGTCTTTGCCCTAAATTGTTTTTTGCGCTCTACCTTAACTATCGTACCCGTAATCAGCAACGCACCTTATCCGTAGAACTCTCCGGAAATCTGAGCGCGTAGATCAGATTATTCAAGGATCTCCGAAGACATTGAGCTTTTGTCAGTGCTGCCGTTGTTCAAAGACCAGTGATACTCCACTGGAACATCGGCCCGCTCGCAGCCCTCCTCAAGGTTGCGCTGCTGAGACAGGGCCTTGCGCAGGGTAATAATCAACTCGTTAACCTGCAGCCTTTGCTGAGGAAGATGCTGAACAGCAAACAGGGTTTCACGCTCCAAAAGCTGCAGCAGCAGTTCGTAGTGAATATGGGACGGCAGTGGAACGGGCTGATCCATAGTAAAACATCAATACAACGCAATTCAATAAATCGAAGCACTCAATTGCAGCGCTGGCGGCGCTAAGCAAAAAGCCGAGCGATCGCATCGGCTGGATCAGCCTCACGCATCAACGATTCTCCCACGAGGATGGCTTGGGCACCAGCGGCGGCAACCCGCTGCACATCAGGTTGGGCAAAAATGCCAGATTCACTGACAAGAATGCCGTTGCGGTGCTGTAGCTCACTCTGTCGTTGCTGAATCAACAATTCTGTGGTGGCTAAGTCAGTAGTGAAATTTTCCAGGTCGCGGTTATTGATACCGATTAGCTGAATTGCTTCAATGGCCAGAACGCGATCGAGTTCAGCCAGGGTATGAACCTCTACCAGGGCTGCCATGCCCAAGGCTTTAGCAATACGGGCAAAATAGCCCAAATCTTTGTCAGAGAGAATAGCCGCGATTAGCAGCACCGCGTCGGCACCGTGAATCCGCGCCTGATAAATCTGGTAAGGATAGAGAATAAAGTCTTTGCACAGCAGCGGCAGGCTAACAGTCTGACGAATCTGACTGAGATAGGCAAAGCTGCCCTGAAAAAACGTCTCGTCGGTGAGGACAGAAAGACAGGTTGCACCTGCGTGCTCATAAGTTTGGGCGATCGCAACCGGATCAAAATCCGCTCGAATCACCCCGCGACTGGGAGACGCCTTTTTGACCTCGGCAATTAAAGCGGGTTGGGTTTTGCCCTGGCGTAGGGCCGCTGTAAAGTCTTGGGGGGCAGCAGCCGAGAGCACCTGGCGCTGCAGATCAGCCAGCGGCATCCGTTCCCGCCGTCGAGCCACTTCTGTTTCCTTTTGCCAAACAATCTTCTCTAGAATGTTGCGGGGTTCAGCATCCGGTACCCTGACCTGATATTCCAGGGTACTGATGTTAACCGGAGGATTGGGCGGACGACGGCGAATTTTCATCAGTGTTAAAAGTCACATCGGGCAGGTTGCAGAGGCAACCTGTCGTACTATAACAGCCGCTACGCCCCCAGAGCATGTCATCTATTGGCCTTAGAAGCCTGACTAAAGTACCCGGGCTCAGTCCTGTCGGCTAGGGGAGCGGGAGCGGATATAACAGCTATTTCAAGTGGCTTTGATAGCCGCAGGGTAGAAGGTGTTTTGGTTCTGTATAAATTAAGTGCGATCATCTCAATCGTTTCTGGGTCGCTTCTGGGTCGCTTCTGGCAATACGCGAGCAAGATGCTTTGCACTTACACAAAATTTCTGACGTACCCAAAGAGGGACTGTCTCTAGCGGT
>JBCDFX010000436.1:0-3823 GCA_039177155.1 Cyanobacteria bacterium P01_H01_bin.119 | reverse complement strand
GATCTGTCTGCGGACTATCGGTTTACCAACCTGGAAACCTATCAGGCTTGGTACGGCAGCGATCGCTCTGATGCCGGTACTAATCAGCAAGCGGTGTATGGTCTGCCCGAACTCTTTGGCGAAGACCTCCAGGGGGCGCGGCTGGTCGGCTGTCCAGGCTGCTATCCGACCGCTAGTCTGCTGGCGATCGCACCGTTACTCAAACAGGGACTCGCCCAGTCTGACAGCCTGATTATCGACGCTAAATCTGGGACTTCCGGTGGCGGCCGACAGGCCAAAGAACATTTGCTGCTGGCTGAGGCCGACAATTCCCTTGCCGCCTATGGCGTCGCTAAACACCGTCATACTCCTGAGATTGAGCAAATTTGCTCGCGATTAGCCGGGCGCGAAGTTTTGGTGCAGTTTACCCCCCACTTAATCCCGATGGTGCGTGGAATTTTGGCTACGGTATACGCCAATTTGCGAGATCCGGGCTTAGTGCGCGAAGACTTACATACCATCTACAGCACCTTCTATCGGCGCTCGCCCTGGGTCACCGTCATGCCCTCTGGCGTTTATCCACAGACTAAATGGGCTGCAGGCACGAACCGCTGCTATATCGGCATTGAGGTCGATGCTCGCACCGGACGGGTGATTGTTATGTCAGCGATTGACAACCTGATGAAAGGACAATCTGGGCAGGCAGTCCAGTGCTTTAACTTAATGCATGGCTGGGGTGAGCAAACCGGTCTGCCGCGTCAAAGTTTTTATCCTTAAAATCGCCAACTCACCCAAGCGTTTTGGCAGATTACCGTTATCTAGGCTGTTCAAAAAGAGTGGGGCAAATTGCCATCCACCACCGGATCAAGGCGTCTCAAATTTCTGCAATGCTCATTCAGTGATCTTCTTAATGCCGCCTTCTGCCGTCTCTGTTGGGCAGATTCGCGAGCATGGCATCCCGCTATCACTATAATCAGTAAGCACTGAGCAACGACTTTTCACCTATCAGCTACTCGGCAGCGGTCAGCCAGCCCATCCGAGAGCAGAAGAGAAGATAACTACATCTGGTTTTGATGAATTTCCCAGATAGAAATATTAATATCTTCTAAACTTGGCCAAATTGACACCAAGTCTCCGCAATATCACGGTAAATTGCAATTGTTAACATATGTAGCCCTAGAAAAAATCGTGAATGCGACGTTTTTGAGGCTAGTGGGTAGAGAAAATAGCCTAAAGTCATTGTGCTTGGGTTCAGTGGCATATTTTACCAGTCGGGGAAATGCCGTGAGATTGAAAGGCCAACTTTTGTTTAGTCATAGGCTGTCTAAGCAAAAAGCCTTGAGGGTGCATATCTGCTGTTTTTAACTAGAGCCATCTTCAAAATCGAATCATTAAGCGGGAGACAAAGGCATCTACTCGTCCTACAAACTCAGATTCAAATGATGAAAAGAATATCTTTTGGATGGTTGCTCGCTGCTCTTCTTGCCGGCTGTAGTGCTCTGGCAGAACTTCCTACTGACGTTGAGTCGTCACCAGAGGTTGACTCTGCCCCAGCAGAAACAGCCACGGCTTCGTCTACAGAGGCCAGCACGATTCAGGCTGCAAACACGAATGAGCTGACGTCAGGACCTTCCCAGAGTCCAGCGTTAACTCCAGACCGATATTGCTACATTGGCACCAACTCAACAATTAGCGGAGCGATTCGATTAACTGTCGATGAATCAGCACAGGTGATCGGCGACAGTTTGGTGTCAATTTACGATGATGAGGCTGGCTACTACTCATCCTATGCCCAGAGATTTACGGGGAAATTGGCGGGCGATCGCGCGGCTCTGACTGTGCTCACTTGGGTTGAATACGACTTGCAGGAAGTGGAAGAAACCTGGCTCGTTACCCCCGACACTCTGACCATTGACGATAAGGTGTTTTTTGCCGCTAACTGCAATAGTCCAGCAGTTGCTGACAATTTCATTGGTTCAGACGGCTTCAATGGCGATACCTTGCTGACGGAACTGCCTCCGGCTGAACGAGTCGAGTTTGCTCCCGGCACCCAGCAGACAACGCTAGAGCGTTCCGTTGTGCGGGGCGATCGCGATGTTTACCTGCTCGGAGCCCAAGGCGGTCAGCAAATTACCTTAGCCCTCGATTCCCTTGAAGCCAATGCTGTCTTTGAGCTGATTGCTCCTACCGGCACGGTTCTCACCCAAGAGGCGGTCAACAATTCCCTGATCCTGCCTCAAACTGGCGACTACACGGTAATCGTCGACGGCACTCGCGGCAATGCTACTTACACTCTTGACATTACGATTGAATAAACCACCTTTGCCTATTGCCAAGTTATAGAAGCAGTAACGTCGACATTCAGATTGAATGTAAGTAAGCAGTCGATTTTGGCAAGCTACGGCTTATCCTAATTTAAGGGAAGCTTTCTGCCTTCCTCAAAACCTGGATGTTCGCTGTCTGCGTAATGCTATGACTGACCTATTCACTTTGGACCATTTTGCTAATTGGCTGTTGAGTCCTCTGTTAGCGATTTACACGCTGTTGTTCATTGTGCGGATTGTGCTGACTTGGTATCCCCAGGCAGAGGGCGATCGCTTCCCGTTTAACCTGGTTTATTTGCCGACTGAGTTTTTGCTGATCCCAGTTCGCAAGGTGGTGCCGCCGTTTGGCGGTGTTGATATTTCGCCGATTATCTGGGTGGGCATTACGACGCTGCTGAGAGAAGTGCTGCTAGGTCAACAGGGCCTGCTACGGATGCTGGCTTAACCATAAGTAGACTAATCAGAAAACTATCTAAGGGCTCCAGCATCAACATTCTGGGCCCTTTGTGGTTCAGATAGCAGTTTAATCTTTGTCCTCTCCAGTTGGCGGAGATGAACCGTTCTACTATCCCTGACTCTTCTTCAGCGGACTTCTGGCATGAAGCTTGATCGCCGTCAGAATTTGGGGATTCTTGGGGGGCACCAAGCCTGTGTGGGCACTTTTTTGTCCCTGGAAGAGCAGTTCCCCTAATTTTAGGAGACGAATACTGAGTCCGACACTAGGATTCATCCAGATCACGTAAGCCTGGCGAATCGGTCTGTCAGATTGACGACAAAATCAGGGGAGCAAATTCTGACCGAGTCCAGGTGTCGTGATGCAGCTCCGTAATGAAAGGGCGAATGACCAACCGGAGGCGATCGCTGTCGTCCGCCACATCAATGCGCAAAAAGGAATAGGGCCAGCGAGTATCTGCCCCGGCGCCCTGGCGACCAATGTAAAGCTGAGACTTGGCGATTACCCTTTGCTCAACGCCAGCGGTTTCGCTGATAATGGTTTCAGCATGTTGTGGTCGTAGCCTAGCGCCACTGCTGCCAGCAATTATCCAATTCAAATGGCGATCACCGTGATGGGTTTCCATTGTGCGCAGATACTCAAAGCAGTGGGCATGGCCGCTGAGCACCAAATCCGCCAGAGGTAGGGCGTTCTCATCGAGCCGTGCGGCCACCGCATCCAAGACCCAGCGCAGATGACGGCGCACCGATAGGCAAATGGTGCCATCATACTTCGTCGCTTCGGTTACATAGGGTGGGTGATGTAGGTACACAATACGGCCCCGCACGGCTGAATTTTGGTGGGAAGCGATCAGGTGATCGCGCAGCCAAAATAGTTGTGTCCAGTCCAGATTGGCGGGCAGGTCTTGCCAGGGCTGTGCCGCTGCCAGCACTTGAGCGCCATCGATTTCGACGGGAAGATTAAAGGTACTAGAGTCGAGACCAAAGAAGTCGATATTGCCGTAGCGGAACTGGTAGTAGCGATTGGGTAGGCGGGTGAATTTGCCGGGCTCGTAGGTGAGGGCACG
>JBCDFX010000435.1:0-3833 GCA_039177155.1 Cyanobacteria bacterium P01_H01_bin.119 | reverse complement strand
TATCAAGCTTTTGTTAGCAGATGTCCCTTCGAGTCATGTGACTGCCCTTCGAGAATCTGGCCCTCGCTGGAAACTGTTTGTAAATACCTACCTGGTTACAGCTCTTAATCCAAAAGGTATTGTTTTCTTTGCTGCGTTTCTACCCCAGTTTATTGACACTAATGCAAGAGTTGCCCCTCAACTTTGGATTCTTGCTATCACATTTATAGCGCTGTCTATTATCAATGCTACTCTCTATGTCGTTTTCGCGAGCTCAGCCCGTAGATTACTGGTATCTGCGAGAGTACGGCGACGCTTTAACTTTGCTGGTGGCTCAATGCTGTCAGCGGCTGGCCTATGGACATTGATGTCAAAGCGACCCACCTAACGTATTGAGCTTAGCCTAAGCCCCTTCAGGTGGCCTAATATTTTACTGGAGCAGCGCAGGAGGGATGCCGGACAAGCATCTTAGGGTTTATCGCCGCTCAACTTAACCGTTAGCTTTCTCCAGTAACCGATAGCGACTCTATCCACACCCTTGGGCAGACGCCCCCGGGCGTGACCTCTACCTCAGGCTCTACATAAATGATGGACTTCAGCACGTCGCGAATATCGCCTGCTACCGTGGCTGATTCAATGCTGGTTTTCTCGCCGTTATGCAGCATCCAACCATCAAACGGCAGGGAGAACGATCCTTGTAGCGCATTGACGCCAGCGTGAAGCGCCTGCAAATCATCAATCAGAATTACGTTGTCTGCGCTTTGGAGATCAAAGCTGGAATCGGCCTGGCCGGGCATCACATGGTAAAAGTTTGCGCCGACGCTGACCTTAGCCCCTATGCTGGCGTGGCCGGTAGGGCTGGCATTTAGCCGCTTAGCGGTTCCAGCGCTGTGCAGAAAATTGGCCAGATTGCCTCCGGTAATTAGCGGCAGCTTGCGAGTGGGAGTGCCTTCGCCATCAAAGGTTTCTGCCGACACATTTTCAGGGTGCAGGGCATCGTCATAAACCGTCAGCAAGGGCGAGGCAATGGCGGTACCCAAGGCGTCAACGGTAGACAAGCTGCGGTTGTCCAAGACGCTTTGGGCGTTGTACAGATTGGAAAAAGCGCTCAGCAGGCTTAAAAAGGCGTCGGCAGAAAACACCACCGGGTATTTGCCCGACTTGATTTTTTCGTAATTGAGATGGCTAATCGTTTTATCAACCGATTCTTTGAGACAGGCCGCAATATCCAGCTTAGATAGTCCGCTATTGATTCGCATGGCTCCCGCCGCACGCGGTTTACGGCCTGCCTGCTCGGTCTTGCTATACAGGTAAATTGAGGCATAGGTGCGGGCTTCCTGGCGGAGAGCGCCGTCACTGTTGAGATAAAACCGTTCAATATCCTGTTGGGAGAGTCCGTTATAAGGAACGCTGGCGATCGCATCGTGGGCATCCAGCAGTTCTTTTTCTACCGCCAGCAGCGTTTCAATTAGGTTAGCAACGGGCACCTGAGGCTGCAGCTCGAAGGCAACCTCAGGGGTGGGGGCTGTAGCTTCGGGGCTAAAGTCGGGCACGTGCTCTTTAGCGCCAAACTCGCTGGCTTCCTGGGCGGTTTTAAGGGCCAGTTCTAATCCGGCATCGTCTAAATCAGTGGTGGTGGTAACCCCTAAGCGATCGCTGCTGTTCCACACCCGCACAATAATGCTAGAGCGATTAGAAGCTTTTACCTGTTTGGGCTCTCCCCGATCCACCTGAACGCTGGTTTGGTCGGTAGATGAGCCGTAAATATCGTACTTGGTGATGCCCAGCTTTTTAGCGGTTGACCCAGCGCGGGCGGCAATATCTTGAATATTTGTCATAACCTAGCGGCCTCCCACCGTAATGGCATCTACTTTTAGGTGGGGCTGGCCAACGGTGACATAAACGCTGCCGCTCACAGAGCCGCAGAAGCCAGGCGCTAGGCCCAAATCGTCGGAGCACATGGAAATTTTGTCCATAATTTCGGTTGCCTCACCAATTAAGGTTGCCCCTTTTAGCGGCTTGGTCAGCTTGCCGTTTTCAATCAGGTAGGCTTCACTAACTGCAAAGTTAAATTGTCCAGTGGGGCCAACGCTGCCGCCGCCCATTTTCTTGCAGTAAATGCCCTTATCAATCGAGTTGAACAAGTCGTTAATGCCGTAGTTTCCAGGGGCGATGTAGGTATTACGCATGCGAGAGGCAGCGGCGTAGGTGTAGCTCTGGCGGCGACCGCTGCCCGTGCGAGGATGCCCGGTGCGCATAGACCCTGCCCGGTCGGAGAGAAAGTTTTTTAGCACCCCGTTTTCAATCAGCAGGGTGCGCTGGGCAGGCATGCCTTCGTCATCCATATCGATGGTGCCAAATTCATCAGCGGTGAGCCCTTCATCCCAAGCAGTAAGGTTTTCGTGGGCGATTTTTTGACCTTTTTTATCAATAAATGGCGTGGTGCCCCGCTCAATCTGGGTTGTTTCCAGCAAATGGCCGCAGGCTTCATGAAAGATCACACCGCCAAACTGGTTGGCCATCACAATTGGGTAAGTGCCTGATTCTACATAGTCGGCATAGAGCATTTTGCCCGCTGCTTCAGAGACTTCCTCAGCCGTTGCGCTGTAGTCCCAGGTTCTTAGAAAAGCCGGATCGCTGGTATCGCCCACCCGCTGACTGATGGATGAACGGTTGCTGCCGTCGGCGCACAGCAGGTTGTAGCCGACAGACTGGGTAAGGCGAATATCGCGGGCAAAGGTGCCGTCGCTGGCGGCCACCAAAACTTCTTGCCAATCGCGAAAGTAGGCGGCGCGGCGAGACTGCACATGAGTTGCCTTTTGGGCTAGGGCAGCGTTGGCGGCCAGCAGCACCTCGCCCATTTCAGCCATAGAGCTGCACTGGGCAAGCCAGGATGCTTTATTGCGGGCGGCGGCGTAGTCCCGCAGCAGCTCTAAATTAATTTCAGGGACGTGGGCATTGGGGCCAGGTAGGGTCAATCCCATAATTGAGAGCCCTTTTTCTAGGGCGTCTCGCAGGCCGTTAAAGCTTAAATCGTTGGTGCTGACATAGCAGTCGGCTTTGCCCAAAAACACCCGCACCCCCGCTCCAGTCACCAGTCGAGGCGAAATGCTAGTAATAGCGTCTTCTTCGGCCTGGGCGCTAATATAGCTATTGCGCTCTAAGAAAAATTCGATAAAGTCTGCGCCAGCAGCACGCCCCAGCCCTAACAGAGTAGACAGCGGCGCCTCCCAGGATTGATCGAAGCGATCGCGGGTGGCGCTATATTGACGCGACGGAATCTCCTTAGACCGGAGAAAAACGGGAGCAGGCGTAGCCAGAGTCATGCAGTCCTCATCCTTGAGTCGTAACGGGTAAAGGAAATGGTTAGGTCCAACTGAATGGCACTACCCCAATATCTCAGGTTGTAGCCAGTCAGGGCGCAGTTCCAAACTGGCCTTAGTCTAACAAAACCACAGACAGCCGCAGCCTTCAGGCGTATTACCGGCTAATCGCCAACGTCTGATACAGCAA
Source organism: Cyanobacteria bacterium P01_H01_bin.119 (assembly GCA_039177155.1). GTDB lineage: Bacteria > Cyanobacteriota > Cyanobacteriia > Phormidesmidales > Phormidesmidaceae > JBCBZT01. The sequence goes on along the minus strand of JBCDFX010000435.1, from coordinate 341 downwards.
GCTGCGCCCGCCCGCTTTAATCACGCAGCCATAGCGGCCTGCGAAAAGGTTGGAGCCGGGCTGCAAGTCAGATTGCTCTTGCGCCAGTTACTCCAGCCGTGCCGAGTGCGGTCAGCAATCTGACCAAAGCTGTAAGGATTGCTCTTGCGCCAGTCACTCCAGCCGTACCGGGTGCGGTCAGCCATCTGACCAAAACCGTGGGGGTGTTGACCTCTGCCATACCGGGCTGAACGTCAACTGATAACAGTCGCCCGTAAAAAGCCAATAAAAGAGGGCGACAGCAAGTTGGTATTCTAGCGGTGCTGCCTATTTGATAGATTTGCACCTGCCATGGCCGACGT
>JBCDFX010000434.1:0-3836 GCA_039177155.1 Cyanobacteria bacterium P01_H01_bin.119 | reverse complement strand
CTAACGCCGGGGTGAGACACCTGGCCAAATCGATCTTGCCACTGCACCCCGCCAGCGGCGAGTCCGGGTAGATAGAGCCCTTCGGCTTTGACCTGCTCACCATCGCCAAAGGCCCGCTCTACGATGCTGTTTACGCCGCGCTGACCGATATGCTCTCCATTGGTTAACACGTAAAAATGGCCCTCTAGGGATCGCACCGCCGCCACATAATCGGTCTCAATCACTCGATTGAGCGGATCGTTGACCAGCCCCATGCACACCCCGTCTAGGTCTTGAATAATCAGCAGATTGTCGGTGTTTGCCAGCACGTCAACCAGACTGTCGTGCTGAAGGGACATCGCCTGCTGATGTAGGGGTAAATCGGTGGAAAGGCTCATGGGTCTCTAGGGCATCTCTTGATGGGTTTGGCCTCACCATAGCAAAGCGCCCGCGCCAGAGGATGCCGGCCAGATCACAAGTTGGACCGGGCGCATCATTGTCTATTTCCAATTTTCGCGGCGCAGTAGGGGATTGATAAATTCGTTGAGTCCTTCGCCGACCAGCGACAGCCCGGTCACCATGGTCGTTAGGGCTAAGCCAGGGAACAGGGCCGTCCACCAAATCCCCGTGGTTAGCGGGTCTAGAGCTTGGCGAATATCGGCTCCCCACTCTGGGGTTTGCTCCGGCAGACCCAAGCCTAAAAAGCCCAAGCCGCCCAAAATCAATACGGCGTCAGCGGCGTTTAGGGTAAATAGCACGGGCACGCTCTGCACCACGTTGAGAAATAAATAGCGGCTAAGCACCGCCCAGGTGGAAGCGCCCATGGCCTGGGCTGCCTCAATAAATAGCTCGGTTTTAACGCTGACGGTGTGGTTGCGCACCACCCGGTAATACTGGGGCACATAGGCAATGCTGAGCGCGATCGCCGCATTCAGCACGCCCCGGCCCACCACAAAAGCCAAGGTGACCGACAGCAGCAGCCCCGGCAGGGTGTAAATCGCATCCATAAAAAACAGCAGAACCCGATCGAGTTTGCCGCCCAGGTAGCCGCTGACCATACCTAGCGGAACGCCAATGACCACGCTCATGGCCGTTGCCAGCAGCACCACCTGCCAGGCCGCCTGAGTCGCAAACAGGGTGCGCGAGAAAACATCGTAGCCCTGGCGGGTGGTGCCAAACCAGTGCGCTGCCGAAGGCGGCTGATGGATTGGATTTTGCAGGGCCGCCACCGGGTCTTGCAAAATGCCCCAGGACTGCAGCAGAGGAGCCAGCAGCGCGATCGCAACAAAGCTCAGGGTAATTGCCAGGCCCCCCATCATAAACACAACCGACAGGCTGGTGCCCGAGGAATGGCCACTCCGAAACAGCGAAAAGGGAAAAATACGGCTGAGCTTTAGACCAGATTTAGCAGGCTCGGAGGTCATCGGGCACTAATTGGAGGGCAAAATTGCCTCTAGGTTTAGATGTTGTTCAATCTTATCAGCCAGTCCGCTGAGCATCATTTCTCGCTGTTCGCGGTAATTGGGCACCCCTGTCGGCAGAGAGCCCAGGCCCCGCTGCTGACGCAGATGGTTGAGCCAGGCCCGGCGCCAAGCCCCATTGTCGAACAGACCGTGGAGATAGGTGCCCCAAATCGAAAGGGATTCATCGACAATTCCCAGACTGCGATCTTCTAATAGCGAGTAATACTTGGGACCATCGGGATTCTCTTTATCGACCACAAGCTGCGTGCGCCCCTGGTGAATCTCGTAGCCGACCACAGGCAGTCCTTCTTGGGGATGCTGGGAGGTGGCGCTGCGCTGGCGAGCAATTTTTTGATTGGTAATTACGGTTCGCAAGGGCAGCAGCCCCAGCCCCTTAAAGCGCCCTTCGTGGCCTTCAATGCCCTCGGGGTCTGCTAATAGCTCACCCATCATCTGAAAGCCGCCGCAAATACCCATTACGGTGCCACCAGCGGCGGCATAGCTCTGGATTTCCTCAGCCATTCCGGTTCGCTGGAGGGCGATTAGATCGGCGATCGCCGCCTTAGAACCGGGCAAAATTACCGCGTCGGGATAGCCCAAATCATCCCGCGACGTCACATACTTCACCTGCACCGACGGCTCTGACTCCAGTGGATCAAAGTCCGTAAAGTTTGAAATGCGCGGCAGCCGAATCACCGCCACGGTAATGTCGCTATTGCTCTTGCTGGGTTTGCGATCCATCAGCGAGAGCGAATCTTCTGCGGGAAAAACCTGCTCCATCCAGGGAATTACCCCCAGAACCGGAATGCCCGTGCGCTCTTCCAGCCAGTCAATGCCAGACTGCAACAGCGACTGCTGCCCTCGAAATTTATTAATCACAATGCCCTTAACCAGGGCTCGCTCATCAGGCTCTAGCAGTTCTAAGGTGCCGATGATATGGGCAAAGACCCCGCCGCGATCGATATCTGCCACTAAAATTGTGGGTGCATCCAGGTGTTTGGCCACCCGCATATTGGTCAAATCTCGGTGCTTGAGATTCACTTCGGCGGGACTCCCGGCCCCCTCGCACACCAGCAGATCAAAGTCTTGCCGCAGTCGGCCCAGGCAATCTTGAATGGCTTGCCAGCCTACATCAAAAAATTTTTCATAATATTCAGCGGCGGTGGTGCGGCCAATGGCTCTGCCCTTCAGCACCACTTGGGAGGTCGTATCCCCCTGAGGCTTCAGCAGGATAGGGTTCATCTCCACCTGGGGCGGCACCCCAGCGGCCCAGGCCTGTAGCGCCTGAGCGTAGCCAATTTCTGCCCCTGTCGCGGTGACATAGGCATTGAGGGCCATATTTTGCCCCTTAAAGGGCGCAACTCGCCAGCCCCGACGACTTAAAATCCGGCATAGGGCCGTCACCATCAAAGATTTTCCGGCGTGGGACGTGGTTCCGACCACCATGATTGCCTTCATCAGGCATCCTCCTCGTGAGATTGGCGAGCTACTGAAACCACCCTGGCAAACGCCACCAGCGGTTCAACGCATTATATAATTGATCACTTGGGGTAGGGCGAGAATCCGGAAATCTATTTTGCAGCAGGACTTCAACCAGTTGGCGACCCAGCGGTGTGAGTCGGAAACTGTCGGTTAATCCCTGACCGTCTACCTCTCGCCGCAGCAATCCTACCTGAATTAGCCACATTAGTTCATCTTCAGCGGTAACTTCAGCTAAGGGTCGTCGGGTATAGCCGCTGTGGATACCGCGATTATCACTCACCGCGCCGATGGCGACACCCTCAATGCGCATCTGTGCAAATAGGTCTAAGCGAAACGGAGAGCACACCAGCGCTCGCCTTGCCCGTTCAAGGGCTCGGGGAGAGTAGTGCAGGGTTGGTGAGGCCGCTGGGCTGGGATCGGTGGTGGAATCGGAAGGTGCGGTACGGGTCATAGGCGAACAATCAAATCTGATTTCATTCAGTTGTTTCAATTTTAATAAAGTTGTGTATCAGCCTGCGTCTTTCAATTAAGTTGTCGTGGTTGATACTCCTGCTGATCTAAGCTGCCTGATACTGATTGGGGCGCAGCTGTGGACTGTTGTGTACTGTTGTACAAAGTCTGGCTGGCGCCAGTGTGGCTTGAGAGGGAGTAAATGCCAATGACTGATTTATCGACGGATGATGCCTTTGATCGCCCAAACTCCACTGAGGCTAGCCGGGCACTGGAGCAAGAGCAGCAGCTACCGATGACCGGGTGGCAGCAGGAGGTGCAGCAGGGGCTTACCTTTGGGTTAGAGGCGGCAGCTAGCATCCGCGATCGCTCCATTTCGACCTTTTCTCGCGGAGAGCTGCCCCATTTTGCCGGCATCAACACCTTTTTGAAAGCCCCCTATTTAGAAGATGTGCGTCGGGT
>JBCDFX010000433.1:0-3845 GCA_039177155.1 Cyanobacteria bacterium P01_H01_bin.119 | reverse complement strand
CTCCTAACTGCAGGGCATCCACAACTTCGTAAGCTTCTTCAATCACATAGGGAATTAAGGTTTGAGGGGTTTGGGCTAAATCCCAAGGACAGCCGCTGTCAGGGTCGCGCAGTTGGCGTACTACCTCCACGAGGCGCTCTAGAGCGCTCAGGGTTGCCTGGCGAGTAGATAAATCGGAATTGGGCGGCATTTGAGAGGGGTGGGAAGAAGACATCATCACAAGGCAGCTATATTTAGGGTTATTATGGGGCGGTCTTATCCAAATTAGAACTTATCGCTTTGTCAGATTGGGCGCTCCACCCAGCGCCACTGGACTCGTTAGCGCAGAAGCAATCGAACTCGCAGCCTCGTCCTAAGCGTTGCTTCGGCTGCTACGACACTGCAAATTAACGCCATCGGGTTCCCTCTATTTACGGCGGCGACGACGGCGACGATAGCGGTGAGGACGATTTCGACGTAGCGCCCGCTTATGGGCAGACACCAGCCAGTCACTTACAGAATGACTCAGCGCCCCTAGCTCAATGCCAACCAGCCAGAACAGCCACAGCCGCCAGTGATTGCGCAAAAGCTTATAGGTGCTATCTCTCAAATCGGCCCAGGTAATAGCAGATTGAAAGATACTATTGAGCCCCGCTGCGACCAAAACAGTTAGCACTCCCAGCCACACAGACACATACAGCACCCGAATGGTGGTGCCCACAATTGGCCCGTGGGAAAACAGCGATCGATGCAGCAAACGCTGCCGGTAGGGGAGCCAAATCCAGCGAAAACAGCCCCAGCGTTTGTACTGCACAGAGTGAATATCCAAATCGGGGCCAAACATCAATCCCCCAAACACAAAGCCAGCGCTGACAACAGCGCTTTGCCAGAGGCTTTGGGAATAGTGCAGGCTTAACACCGATACGGCGGGTAAAGCCAAGAGGGTGATGCGATCGTGAGTACGACCAGAGGGCATGGTGCGTTTGCAGTGCGTCGATTTTCTGATAACATTCAATATTGTATTTAGATATGGGCGGTTAGCTCAGTTGGTAGAGCGCCTGCCTTACAAGCAGGATGTCACTGGTTCGAGTCCAGTACCGCCCATTTATTACGGTCATTCAGTTACACAGTCATCCAGTTACAGGCATTCAGGCAATCGTTTTCAGATACACCTCGGTTGGGGGAGCGATCGCCTAAAATCCAAGCAAAGCCCTGTGAGCCTCAGTTTCAGATGAGCTGAGTGACCTTCCATGCAAATTCTCCACGGCACCTGGATTCCAGACTCTAGGCAAGACTTTATTCGCTCCGGGACGTTTTGTCTTTGGGTTGAAACCACTGAGAAAAAGCGGTTTCGAAAACCCAGTCAGCGCCATCCCCGACAGTTAATGGGGGAGGATTTAGCGACGCTGCTGGCTAACGAACTGGGTATCAAGCCGCCCAATTACCGAAAGCTAGAAGACCTGATTCAGCCCAAATACTTTCTGCTACCCACCGTCGAGGGGCAACCCCTGTCGTCCCTTGAACTGTCGCGATATCTGGAGGAAGACCTCCCAGAAACCTTTGACTTTGCGTACTGGCAGGTAGACTGCTATCCCACCCTGGCATCTACCAAAACCAGCAGCTATGGCAAATCCACCGTGAACAGCGTCGTGCCCCTGCTAAATGATCTGCATTTTATTGCTATGCACCAGCTCACTGAGATTCAGCTGGGGGCAGATCTGCTGTTCTGGTTCCATTTCACCCAAACTCTGAAACGGATTATCTTTAAGGACCAGTACATTCCATCCTTAAAGTATCGGGAACTGGAATCCGCTAAAGTCTCTCGCACTAAAGGCAAAACCAAGACCGGGGGAAACGCCAGGTTTGAAATCTACCCCGGCTGGGAGTTTATTGGTGAAGAGTACAAAACTGTCTTGCAGCAATACGTAGACCATATGCCGATGAGCTGCGCGGCAGGTTTTACAGAAGCGTTGAAAACGCCGGAATTCTATGATCGCCTCTCTCTCCTGCGCCACTTTGCCGATTGCTTGCTCACGGACATCATCACCCACACCTACACGACCCAGGGCTACGAGAAAACCATTGCCGACTCGGTTATTTACGCCTGCCTAAAGCAGGCTAACGGGGGCACCTGCTGGACGACGGCAGATCGGCTGGAGCAGTTAAAACAGTGGCAGGCATGGCGCGATCGCATCGTCCGCACCCAGACCGATCAGCCCTTTTACCTCTACTTTCACCTGCAAGATCCGCTTAAGCCCGAAGAACCCTGGCAGCTCCAGTTTCAAGTGGCTCCCAAACAGGATCCGTCTCTCAAAGTATCCCTGGACGACTACTGGCGCATGCGCCCCCAACAGCAGGAGCAGGTGAAGACTCAACTGGGGGGCGAGTTTGAGCAAAACCTGCTGCTGAACCTGGGCTATGCGGCCCGCATTTACCCTGACCTGTGGCAAGGGCTAGAAACGGATCAGCCCATCGGCATTACCCTGAATTTGGATGCCGCCTTCAACTTTTTGAAGGAATCCGCCTGGGTGCTGGAAAATGCCGGCTACAAAGTCATTGTTCCTGCTTGGTGGACACCAAAGGGGCGACAGCGGGCGAAGGTACGCCTCAAAGCCAAGGGCAAATCCTTGGGCGGCAGCAACAAGGCTAAAAGCTACTTTTCCTTTGAAACCCTGGTGCAGTATCAGTATGAGCTGGCCATTGGCGGTGAACCGGTAAGCGAGCAGGAGTGGAATCAGCTGGTTAATGCAAAAACGCCCCTGGTCAAGTTTCGGGGCCAGTGGATGGAGCTGGATCAGGACAAAATGCAGCAAATGCTGGAGTTCTGGAAAACGCAGCAGGCTGAAAATCCCGAAATGAGCCTGATGGACTTTATCAAGCTAACGGCAGAAGGCGACGGCGATGAGCTGGAAATAGAGTGCGATCGCCAGGATGCCCTGGCCAACATGCTGGAAAAACTCAGCAACAAGGGGCAGCTAGAGCTAGTGGATGATCCCGAAACCTTCCAGGGTAATCTCCGGGAATACCAGAAGCGAGGCGTTTCCTGGGTGCAGTATCTAGAGCAGCTTGGGCTAAATGGCTGTCTAGCAGACGATATGGGCTTGGGCAAAACTGTGCAGGTTATCGCCCGGCTGGTACAGGAGCGCGAACTGGCCCAGGCAGAACAGATGCGAATTCCTCCCACCCTGCTAATTGCCCCCACGTCTGTCATTGGCAACTGGTTTCACGAAATCCACAAGTTTTCGCCTCATATCCGGGCCACGGTGCATCATGGCAGCGATCGCGCCAAAGAGGCCAAACCTTTCAAACAGCTCTGCCGGGAACACGATATCGTAATTACCTCCTTTGCCTTGGCCCGCAAAGATGCCAAGCTGTTTAATGCGATCGAGTGGCACCGCATTGTGCTCGACGAGGCCCAAAACATCAAAAACCCCAAGGCGGCGTTGACCAAAGCCATCCTCAAATTCTCTTCACCTCATCGGCTGGCGTTGACCGGCACCCCTATCGAAAACCGACTGATGGATTTATGGTCGATCTTCAACTTTTTGAATCCAGGCTATCTCGGCACCCAGGCCCAGTTTCGTCGCGGCTTCGAGCTACCCATCCAGAAAGACAACAGCCCTCGTCGGTCCGCCACTCTAAAAAAGCTGGTAGAGCCCTTTATTCTGCGGCGGGTCAAGACGGATCAATCCATCATCAAAGACCTACCCGACAAGGTGGAACAAAAGCTGTTTTGCAACCTCACCAAAGAGCAGGCATCCCTCTACGAAGCGGTGATTAGCGATGTAGAAGAGCAGCTTCAAGATAGCGAAGGCATTCAGCGGAAGGGGCTAATCCTCGCCACTTTGATGAAGCTGAAGCAGGTG
>JBCDFX010000432.1:0-3853 GCA_039177155.1 Cyanobacteria bacterium P01_H01_bin.119 | reverse complement strand
CTTGATGGGTACCCGCACCAGCACCTTGCCGTTGGGCGGAATCGCATCGGTAATGCCGTCGCCGGCTGGGTTGAAGCTGGTATCGCGCGGATCACCCCAGGTTGTGCCGTCGTAGCTGATTTCAATTTGGCCGTCTTGGGTGCCGTTATTGGTGGTAACAACCGCCGTATCTGGAATAAAAAATTCGGTGGGGTCGTTACCGACGTTGGTGACTTCGTAAGCGTAGTAAAGCTGCTCATTGGGGTCAACCTCACCGTCACCGTCCGTATCTCCTTCAACCACGGTAGTTGTGGTCAGATCATCTGGAATAAAAGTGATGCCTGTGGGCTGCACGGTAATACCGGCCACTTCAGCGACCTGAACCACAACCTGGTTAGAGGTGGTTGTGATCGGGGTGTTGTTGGGGTCGTTGGGGTCTTCGTAGGTTGCGGTGGCTTCGTTGGTGATTTGAGTGCCCGCTGCGGTGCCGTTGGCAAGAACGGCGGTAACCATCTGTAGCGATCCACTTAGGGCAAGCGCTGCCGCAATGATTGTACGGTAGACTTTCCCCTGAAATTTTTTGTGTGACTTGGCTCTTTTCATCGTTTTGCAGAAAGAATAAATACAATTCCAGGCAGCGCAAACAGGTGCTGAAAAACAGCACTGGCTATCGCTATGGCCTTGGGGTTTACAGCTTGCTCAGCCAACTTGCCCTGAGAAGGCAACCTGCCAAAGGGCTAGAGTTGCGGTTTAGGGTGTGATGGACCGTGGGGGGAATCCACCGGAAAACGGCTGTAGGGGCAAAATGAATTGGGGACTAAAGGATTTTGCGTTTGCTTGCGTTTGCTATCAATAGACAGTATTGACAGATACCGAATAAAACGACTCGGTAGTTATCCGGATTTTGAAATACCTCAAGAAAGCTCTATCTAAAGATAGAGTGCCAGTCTGATCGCTACCTGCAGGGTCGCTGGAATTGTTGGTGTAAGCGCAATCTGACTCACACCCCTAGGTCGCTTTTGGCGAATTGCTACATTGGGTTTTGAGAGAATTTAGTTAAGTGCATCTACAGGAAAGCTTGAAAGATTCTTCAGACTATGCCAAATTTCTTCAATCTTTTATGGCCTCTGCAGCAAATCGCCGAGAGGTTTGAGCAGATTGCAGATCAGATTTCTCTATGTCAATTACGCCAGCGCCAATTACGCTAGCGTCACCGAGTGAGATGGGCCATCTGGCCAGATTCTGGCCAAATTATGGTGCGTTCTGACTGTCTTTAGGCCAGCTAAAGGTAAACGTACTGCCGTGACCTGGTTCGGAGATTAGTGTCACCTCTCCGCCCTGATTTTCGACGAGTTTTTTGACAATGCTGAGGCCAATGCCGGTGCTCTCAACGGTGTCGCGGCTAGCTAAGGTTTGAAAGACACCAAAAATACGGTCGTGGTACTCGGGTGCAATGCCGGGACCATCATCCGCAACGGCAAACTGTGCCTTAGACCCCAGGTCTTTGATGGAAACGGTGATGCAACCATTGGGGCGATGATGATATTTAACGGCATTGCTAATTAGATTTGTTAGCACCTGCTGTAAGAGCAGCTTTTGGGTGTTGAGCGTCGGCCCTGTTTCGGGAATAACAATCTGCATTGTCTCAGGGGGCGACAGGCTATCGACAATATCCTGCAGCAACTGAGCCGGGTCGAGCGGCAGCGCCTCAATGGTTTGACGCCCCGCCCGTGAGTATTGGAGTAAACCCTCAACAAAGCCTTCTAGGCGTTTGACCCGAGACTGCATCAGGTTTAGCTGCTGCTGATTTTCATCGGGAAGCTGCCCTTCAAGATCTTCCTTAAGCCAGTGGGCCAAGTTGGCAATGGCCCGCAGGGGTGCCTTGAGATCGTGGGACGCCACATAGGCAAACTCATCGAGCTCTTTGTTACGAGCCTGGAGCTGTTTGCTAGCTTTTTTGATGCGATGGTTGGCATTGGCTAAATCGACAGCCCGCTTCTGCAATTTTGAAATTAGTTTATTTTGTTGAATGGCGATCGCGAGCTGCACCGACAAATCGTCCAGTAGACTCAGCTCAGTGGTTTGCCACTCACGGGTGTCGCGGCAGTGATGGGCAACCAGCAGTCCCCAGAGCTTAGACCCGCCGTTTTGCGACGGCTGCAGCAGAATTGGCACCACTAGATTGGCTTTGACCTGAAACTGCTCTAGCAGTTGAATATGGCAGGGGGTAAGACCAGCATCATAAATATTGGGAATAACCGTTTTGTGACCCTCAAGGTACCGCGCTGCGCCCTGATCTTTAAAGCAGGTGTCTTCAATTTCAGCGCCCAAACCGACCCGCCAATCTGACAGCACGGACTCGGCAACGACAACGCCAGTCATATCGGGATTGAACTTATACACTAAGGCGCGATCGCAGTCCAACAGCTCTCGCATGCCCTCAACCGCAGTCTCTAAGCTAGTGTCTAAATCGAGGGCTTGGCTTACCCGCAGGGAAATACTGGCCAGTAACTGCTGCTGCTGCTGCTGCCGCGCAATTGTCTTTTGGAGCTGCTGCTGGGTTAGCGCTCGCCGCACAGCTTGGACTAGACGACCCCCATCCAGGTCACCTTTAACCAGGTAGTCTTGGGCTCCGAGCTTCATCGCATCTACCGCTATACGCTCATTGCCTTGCCCCGTGAGCATAATCACCGCAGGCAGCGTTTGACGGGTTTCAGCCAGGGTTTGCAAAAATTCGATGCCATCAATATCCGGAAGCCGGTAGTCTAGCAGCACAATATCTGGCTGGTGCGTCTGGCACATCGCTAGCCCAGTTTCACCACAGTCGCTTAGTAGGATATTGCAATTGACCAGGCCAGCTCGGCTCAAGTGTCGCTCGTAGGTTACGCGATCTGACTCAGAGTCATCAATAATCAGGACAGTGCATACAGGGCCAGGACGGTGACCCGTAGACGCCGTATTTAAAAGAGGGCTAGACATGGCCTGCTATTCTTTCATAGAAAGAAATTAATCTTGGCGATTGATTAAGCCTAATTAGCAAAAGTATACATCTAACGACGGGTTGACCGCTCAAAAGGCGCTCGGGAGCACAGCGATCTTATACCAGTAGTCTAAAAATAGCCGCACTGAGGCTTTAAGCTGCTCAACATTGGTGGGTTTAACCATGTAGCTATTCACCCCTGAGCGGTAGCAGTCTTCAATATCCCTAGGATTGGAAGAGGTGGTCATCACAACCACCGGTATGGTTTTAAGCTGCTCATGCTGCTTAATTTGGCTCAGCACCTCTCGTCCGTCGGTGCCCGGCAGATTGAGATCTAGTAGAATTAACCCCGGTGACTCAGAGATAGAACGCTCAGCATAGAACCCCTCACAACAGAGAAAATCCAACGCATCGTCCCCGTCCACGCAGCGTTTGGTTGGAACCTCAAACTGACAGGTTTTACGCATAATCCGGCTGAGGGCTTCAAAATCTTCGTCGCTGTCCTCTACAACAAGTAGGGTAGGATAGGCTATCTCAATCATTAACGGATTTTTCTAGGGTGAAATAAAAAGTGCTGCCTTCACCATAGACTGAATCTAGCCAAATCTGCCCGCCGTGACGTTCGACAATTTTTTTGACAATGGTGAGTCCGGCACCGGTACCGCCCCCATATCGCCCGGGGGCATGAAGCCGCTTAAAGATTCTAAAGACGGCGTCTAGGTGCCTTTTGCGGATGCCGATACCGTTGTCTTTGATATAGAGAATCGTTTTAGTGATGCCCTCGGGTATTTCAATGGTGGTATCGTCGGGCGTTAGAAAACCGATTGCAATCTGCTTTTTATCTTTATCGTTGTATTTGATGGCATTACTGAGAAGATTGGTAAATAGCTCGGT
>JBCDFX010000431.1:0-3865 GCA_039177155.1 Cyanobacteria bacterium P01_H01_bin.119 | reverse complement strand
TGCCAGTGATGTAGGGTCGCCGCTAGGCTGTCTTTTGCCACTGCTGACTCGTTAGCGTCTGTTAAGGTCGTCAAGGTATCGCCTAGAGAGTCGGCTGACAGGCGGCTGCGAGTCAGCGGATCGAGAGAGGGATCGGCCATCAACTGCAGCAGCCGGGCTTCCAAGAAGGCGGTCACAGCCAGCAGCGCCAGCGGGTCAATCACCAAATCACAAATGCGCAGCTCTAACCGGTTGAGGGTGTAAGGTCGGCGATCGCCGTTGGGTCTTACCGAGCTCCAAAGATGGCGCACATTCTGCATCGCCCCAGACCGGAGCTGCTCGTCGGTCCATTGAATATGGTGACGATGACTCTCAAACAGCGGCACATGCGCCGGGGTTTTGGGAAACACCTGCCACCGGGTGGAATGGAAGCCGGTAGGCTGCCCGTCTAAAAACGGTGAGGCCGCAGTGAGGGCCAGATACAGCGGTGCCTCCACCCGAATTAGCCGACAAGCGCGCATTAGCACCTCCGGATCGGCAATGCCAATATTGATATGGATACTCGCAGTGACAACCGTTGTGCCGTAAGTTTGTTCGATGTAGCTGTGGTAAGGATTTTGGGGATCTGAGCGATAGAAGCGATCGCTCCCTCCCAGGGACAGCGTACTGCCCGGCAGCAGCGTATAGCCGCCAAGGCGCTGCAGATACGCCCGCAGCCGCTGGCGCGGACGCACAAGTTCGCAGAGGAGCTGATCGTACTGATATAGAGGAGGAGTGGTGTACTCTACATTGCGGCTATCAGGCTCACGAACAAAACCATCGAGGGCCGCCACAATTTTGTCGGACAGGCCCACCACATTGCCCTCAGGTGTGCCTGTATAGAGTTCAACTTCAAAACCTTTGGAGAGTAGCACGGCGGTCCTCAATGCATTGGCTGGGGCAGACGCCCTTGTTTTAACCCTATGGTATCGGGGAACGGGCAACAGCTTTAGCCGCTGCATCGGGAATTCCCAAACCCATATAGGCCGCAGCCCAGAAGCGCCGAGCGATCGCCGCCAAAGCTAACCGGCCAACCCCTTGACCGGCTTAAAATAATGCGGATGAAAGGACTTGAACCTTCACGCCACGAGGGCACTAGAACCTAAATCTAGCGCGTCTACCAATTCCGCCACATCCGCTGAGACAGATTTGAATTGTATCAATAAATTAGAGCAAACCAAACGCAGAATTTTTCTTGTGCCCTGACCCTATCGTGCTCCATAGCCTTTCCTTAGCTAAGACTTTAGACTCAAGAGCAGAAGACTTGGGATCAGATATGGTTTTATGTAGAAAATCTCTCCTATATATATGTGTGTCATTTAACCGGACTCAAAATGACACATATATTTTCGCAGCATAAGCCTATCAACCTCAGCAATCTTTAGCCTCCTGCTTCCAAAGGCAAGGCACTATGATAATTCTGGGATAATGCTGAATAAGATCGAACCTAGTTTGAGCAGACGCCGTTCACTACCAACGATAACCGTCGGGCTAAAACGCTATCATCGTGACCAGAACCTTATAGATAGACGAGGGAGACGCCAAGGCGCATGGGTAAAGTAGTCGGCATTGACTTGGGCACCACTAATTCAGTGGTTTCCGTTATCGAGGTAGGGAAACCAATTGTCATTGCCAACGCCGAAGGCATGAGAACAACGCCGTCCGTAGTGGCATTTAGCAAAGAGGGCGAACGGCTGGTTGGGCAGATGGCGCGGCGACAGGCCGTACTCAACCCCCAAAATACTTTCTACGGCGTTAAGCGCTATATGGGACGTCGATACAATGACCTCAGTCCCGAATCTAAGCAGGTGCCCTACACCATCCGGCGGGGTGAAAACGGGAGCGTTCAGATCCAGTCTCCTCGCCTAGAAAAAGCGTTTGCGCCAGAAGAGGTGTCGGCAATGATTTTGCGTAAGCTGGCCGATGAAGCCAGTCGCTACCTGGGCCAGCCCGTCACCGGAGCCGTTATCACGGTGCCCGCCTACTTTGACGATGCTCAGCGACAGGCCACTCGCGATGCAGGCCGCATTGCTGGCCTAGAAGTCAAGCGCATTTTAAATGAGCCGACGGCAGCCGCTTTGGCCTACGGCTTAGACCAGCAGTTTAGCCAAACAATTTTAGTGTTTGACCTAGGCGGGGGCACCTTTGATGTTTCTCTGCTGGAAGTCGGAGATGGCGTGTTTGAGGTAAAAGCCACCAGCGGTGATACCCAGTTGGGCGGCGCTGACTTTGACCAAAAAATTGTCAACTGGCTAGCCGATCAATTTTTAGACGCCGAAGGAATTGATCTGCGCCGCGATCGCCAAGCTCTCCAGCGATTAACTGAGGCGGCTGAAAAGGCCAAAATTGAGCTCTCAGGGGTAGCGTCAACGGAAATTAACCTGCCGTTTATCACCGCAACAGAAGACGGGCCCAAGCATTTAGAAACCCGCTTGGATCGTTCCCAGTTCGAATCGCTCTGCAGCGATTTACTCAGCCGGCTGCGGGGGCCATTAAAGCGAGCGTTTATGGATGCGGGGCTGACCCCGGCTCAAATTGATGAGGTCGTGTTGGTGGGCGGCTCTAGCCGTATGCCTATGGTGCAAAACCTGGTGCGATCGCTGATTAAGCTAGAGCCAAATCAAAACGTTAATCCTGACGAAGTCGTTGCCGTGGGTGCGGCTATCCAGGCCGGTATTCTCACCCAGGAAGTTCAAGATATTTTGCTGCTGGATGTCACCCCCCTTTCCCTGGGGCTAGAAACCATTGGCGGGGTGATGAAAAAGCTGATTCCCCGCAACACCACTATTCCAGTACGTCGTTCCGATATTTTTTCCACGTCGGAGAGCAATCAGACGGTGGTAGAAGTGCATGTGCTTCAGGGCGAGCGCGAAATGGCCGCCGATAACCGCTCGCTGGGCCGCTTTAAACTGATGGGCATTCCGCCTGCGCCGCGTGGGGTACCTCAGGTGCTGGTGTCTTTAGATATTGACGCCAACGGCATTCTACAGGTGTCGGCATTAGATAAAACAACAGGCCGGGAGCAAAGTATCACCGTGCAGGGTGCCTCTAATCTATCTGAGGCAGACATTGAGCGGATGATTCGAGAAGCTGAAACCTTTGCCGATGAAGACCGCCTCCAGCGAGAGCGGGTGGAAAAGCGAAATCGAGCCGAGGCGCTGACGTTTCAGGCAGAGCGCGTGCTGCGAGAGGTGGCGCTAGATTTTGGCCTGCAGTTTGCCCGCGATCGCCGCCGTCGGGTGGAAAATTTGATCCAAGATTTGCGCGATGCCCTCGACCAAAGCGATGAGCGCGGCATCGATATTGCCCAGGCCGACCTGCAGGATGAGATTTACGAACTCAACCGAGAAGCCTATCTTTACGACGAAGACGATGAAGATGAGGATATCCTCAAGCAAATTGGGCAAATCGGCAGCACCATTAAACGTACATTTACCGGAGAAGACGACCGCCGCTACGACGATCGCCGCTACGATGATTACGGCTACGACGGCAACAGCTATGGCAATCGGGGCTGGGGCGGCGATGGCGGTCTTTGGGAAAATGACGACTGGGGCATCGGCGATCGCTCTCGTAGCCGTGACCCCTATGGTCAGCCTGCCTACGGTAGTCAGCCATCTTATTCTGACCGGCAGCCTTATTCCGACCGGCAGTCTTATTCCAATCAGCAGCCTTATTCCAATCAGCAGCCTTACTCTGACCGGCAGCCCTATGACAATCGCCGCTACGATGAACCGGGCTATGGCAGCAGATCCTATGGCGATCGCGCGGCTAATGACCGTCCTCGCTACGATGATCGCGGCTACGGCGATCGCGGCTATGACGAGCGCCGCTCTGAGGATCGCAC
>JBCDFX010000430.1:0-3887 GCA_039177155.1 Cyanobacteria bacterium P01_H01_bin.119 | reverse complement strand
CCTGCATAATGCGACTCATTTACCATACGCCTCCGTGGCTCACGATGCCTACTTACTGCAGGATGCTGATCTCCTTATCCAAGCTGTCCAGAATTCGTGAATCTTTGAATACTCTACCTAAATTCTGAGTGCTATCGGGATAATCTAGATCAAGGAACATAACGTGTAAGGTAGCCAGATATTACGCTACGCTGCGGAGCAACGGTCACGATAGTTCGACCGTTCGAGTTCACATTAGTTGCGCTCTGAATTGCGCCGAGCCCTGGAGCATTCCCAGGATACCCATTTGAACAGTGAGAATCTGCCTGACGGCATTTCTAAAGCCCATAAAGTACAAGAATGACTAAGGTACCTGTTCTCAGGGGAGCGAATGTGACTCACCAGGTAAGGGAATCAGCCTGCCAAGATCTTGCCGCCTATTGGTATCTTACATTCGCCCTTGGTTTTGATGTGCACGAAGGGCTTTCGGGCCGTACCTCTGGGAAAACTCCACTCTAGGCCCCCAAATGTAAAGGGGCAAGGGGATCAAAGCAGACGGTCAAGCTCAACGACAAGATGTGAAGTTTGCCCCGAAATCAGCAATGGCCTCTCTAAGAATCACTCGGTGAGGCAGACACAGCGTCGACCTGCCTAAGCTCTCTTAAAAAGACTGTATAAATAGCCCAAGCGATTTCCGCGATCGCCCATCAAATATACTGGCGCTAAATCGCTGATACGACCAAATCCTGCTGCGTGGACTAAGTATCTCCCCAGCAAGCTCAAAATGCCTCAGGTGACTATCAATATCATCTACAGGTCATGCCAGCCAGGCTTCTACAGCTCGCCTCGGATGTCTTCAATCACGCCATCTCGAATCAAAATTTCAACCTGCATCTTTTTGACAAGATTGTCGCCCTTATCAACTGTAAAGAAGCTTTCGACTTGTCCTTGATTGACCTCTTTATCTAGTTCTAGAGTTTGCACCGTTTGCAGTTGTTGAAGATACTGATTTTTTTGCTGTAGCAGCTTACTCTTGTCTTGATTGAGCTTATTTTGCACCGAGGCAATCTGCTGCTTGACCGCTGGCTCATCAGGATTAACATTTTGCTTTTGCACTTCGGCAACTACCCGCTGCCCCTGCATTTCTAACTGTTGAAGGCGGCTGTCAACTTGATTAATCTGATTTTGTAATTGTTTTTGAGCCTCCTCTTTCCACAGAGGAGTCACGATCGCTTTGATAGTAATGTTGCGTTTCAGCTGAAGTTGAGACACGTCAATATTCTCTAGCTAGTTATGAGGACTCAGAAAACACTACCGCAGACCCGGTAGAGGATGTCGCCAATTGCCAGCCGAGCTCTTAAACTCTATGGAAAATTCAAGCTCGTGGTAGGGTCAGGCAAACATCCCGTCAATCATATCGCGATAGCGAGCCGTAACCACAGGGCGCTTAATTTTCAAGGTTTGGGTCATCGTGCCCTCTTCAATCGAGAAAGGCGTTGTGACCAGGCAAAAGGGCCCAACGCGGTCATCCGGGCGATAGCCCGGTCGATCTTTGACCTGCCGGTTAAGTTCTTCGCGGAATAGCTTTTGGATGCGGTCATCTTCTAGGCTCATGGCAGGCCAGCCTTGAGGATTCTCAGCTTCCTGTCCAGGCACATCCAAGAACAGAGACTGGGTCGCCGCCCATTTTTGCAGGGCATCGAAATTGGGCACAATTAGCGCGCCCAGAGATCGCTGGTCTTGCCCCACCAGCATCATTTGATCGATGTAGGGACTTTGCACACAGACGTCTTCAATTGGCTGCGGTTCAATATTTTCGCCGTTGGTCAGCACAATCGTGTCTTTGGCCCGTCCGGTCAGCACGATGTTGTTGTCGGCAGTCAGATAACCCAGGTCACCGGTGTCAAACCAGCCTTCGGAATCGAGCGCCTTTTGGGTCGCTTCGGGATTTTTATAGTAACCCTGCATGATCTGCGGACCACGGATCAATACCAACCCTTTTTGCTCCAGGGGTAAGGGCGATCGCGTTTCGGCATCGACAATCTTGAATTCAGTCCCGGGGATCGGCTGCCCTGAAGCGCCCCGCAGATTGCGCCAGATTCGTCGACCAGAGACCACCGGCGACGTCTCCGTCAGACCATAGCCCACCAAAATCGGCACGTCGATAATTTCAAAAAATAAGTCGATATGGCGAGCTAAGGAACCGCCACCACTAAAGAACTGTTTGACCTGCCCGCCAGTCGCCTCACGGACTTTTCTATAGACCAGCTTTTCACCTAGCAGATGCAACGGCCATGTGAGCCCCTGCAGCAGCCAGGAACCAAAGCGGCGCACAGCCGACGTGTGGGGATGATCAAGGCTAAGGCCGTTCGCGGTACGACGATTTTGCACATGTTTAGCACTGCACCACAGCAGCGTATTAACCAGCTTTTGCTTGCTCGCCGGCTGTTCCCGAAACTGCCTCTGTGCCCCTTCATAGATCGACTCCCAGATGCGGGGTACACCCACCATATATTGCGGCTTGATATTTTTGAAGTCGGCTTTGATATGGCGAATGCCGGTGTAGGTCTGGGTGCAGCCTTGGGAGCAGAAAAAATATTCGCTGGTGCGACCATAGGTGTGCCATGTCGGCAACAGACCCAGAGTACGATCGCCCGGCTGCGGCTGCACGACGGCTCCTAGCGTCATAATCTGATGCAGCAGGTTGGCATGGCTAATCATCACGCCTTTGGGCTTGCCAGTAGTGCCGGAAGTGTAAATTAAAGTCGCCAGGTCGCCAGGTTCTAACGTCACGGGCTGCCAAGGCTGCTGACTACCAACCTCTAAAAGCTGCCCATAATTAAGAGCTTTAAAGGGCGTCTGTGCCGGCACGGGCTCATCGGACAGCAGCACCATAACCTGCATTGGCAAGTCTTGAAAGCGATCGCTGAGCCGCTGCCACAGCTTGAGATTCTCCACAATTAAGACGGTGCTATCGCTGTGCTCAGCAATGTAGCGCAGCTCTTCAGTCTCAGCCTGAGCACTCCGAACAGCATCAATGCCGCCAGCCGCCATGATGCCCTGATCGGCAATAAACCAGCGGTGGCTGTTGTCGGCAAATAATGACACATGGGCCCGAGGCCCCATGCCAAGCCCCTGCAAGCCGGCGGCAAATTGCTGAATATTCGACCACAGTTGCTGATAGGTGAGTTGAGCACTGGGCTGATAGTGGGGATCATCGAGAGCTAATTGGCTGCCATATCGCTCAGCAGCTAACGGCCAAACTTCTGGCAATGACTGAATGTGCCCATAGTCTTGCTGTTGGGCAATGCCAGCGCGATCGCGCCGCTCCAGTTCGGTCGAGATGCGAGAAGAGACGGAATTCATGGCAGGCAACTCACAAATTAATCCACTTGCGGTCGATCCTACACCAGGATTCTATTGCCGACGGGGATTAATCATTGAGCTTGCCAATCGTTTACCAGAGGGCGCGGAAGACTGAGGCGGCTTTTGCTGGCAGCCCGGTCAATAAATGAGGATGAATGAGGGGCAGAAGGATCGGGTGACGGAGATGAGAGTAACTATGTTGGCACGCTCGGCCCAGCTAAGCTGACTCAGAAAGCTTTGCGGCCACGAATCACCGGGATATTTCTCATTTGACAATTTTCTCAGCGCTGCGG
This sequence comes from Cyanobacteria bacterium P01_H01_bin.119, assembly GCA_039177155.1. GTDB lineage: Bacteria > Cyanobacteriota > Cyanobacteriia > Phormidesmidales > Phormidesmidaceae > JBCBZT01. Next base: position 249 of record JBCDFX010000430.1, on the reverse strand, counting down.
CCAATGAGTAGCGCTTGTCGAAGATTGGGTGCCCGTTTTAGACTGGCCCCATGTAGGCTGAAACTGTATAGGACAGTTGGAGACTTGCCGAAATGCCAAAAGCTACTTGGAACGGAGTCGTATTAGCAGAAAGCGATCGCTGCGAGGTCGTTGAAGGCAACCAGTATTTCCCCCCGGACTCCCTCAAGATGGAATATTTCCAGCCCAGCAACAAAACGACCTTTTGTCCTTGGAAGGGCACAGCATCCT
>JBCDFX010000429.1:0-3895 GCA_039177155.1 Cyanobacteria bacterium P01_H01_bin.119 | reverse complement strand
TTCTACACCAAGAACATTTTGTTGAATGAAGGCATCCGTGCTTGGATGGCTCCGACCGACCAGCCCCACGAAAACTTTGTATTCCCAGAAGAGGTACTGCCCCGTGGTAACGCTCTCTAGAGCATCTGCGTGGTTGACAAAGCTAACGTGAACCCAAAAAGAGTGACTTTCTGAGTAATTTCAACTTTGTGAGTAACTCTTATATCTGATTGAGCAAAAAAGGACGTCGGTTTTCGGCGTCCTTTTTTGCCGTCGCGAGGTTTATAGCTCTGAGCAGATTGCCCACCGCACCGTATATCGCTGGAATTGAATATCTAGCCTATTAAGCATTCAGCAGACTAAATGTGCTAAGCTCCAATTGTTCTGAGAAATCAGAGCTTTAACCTAAAAAATAACCGTTTAGGGTAAAAGGAGGTGATGCCCATGCAAGATAGTAGTAAACGTATGGGTCTCCAGGTTGAGTTAAGCCGGCTGTGTGCCGGGGCTGTGCTCTGAGCGCTAGCTTGATTGATTGCAAAATCGCTTATCCAATCGAACTAGGTCAGCTTGAAGCTCCTTCCGGCAGTCTGGTTCAACCTGTATGAGACCCGATAGACCGCCCCCATCCACTTCGTTTATGCGAATTAACGGATGAGGGCGGATATTTTTTGGGGGTGCAAGCTTAGGCTCGCCCGTCGCAGGTGCCATAAAGTCTCGTATCCGCTTCGAGATGTATGTATATGGGGCTTATCTAAAGTAAAAGGCCAGCCGTACTGAAATCATGATTTTTTCCAGCTAGAGCCTAGCCTCTCACAAGAAGTATCTGCTAGTATGCTGTGAGAGCAGTATAAGTATTGGATGAAATGGGAAAACCATGGGTCCATATTCGGTAAAAAGCTCTTGAGTTATGGTGTTTAACGCTTCCAATCTTTTTGGAAGCTCTGCTAATTAACCCTTTACTCATAAGGTGTGAGGAAAATACATGTCTAATCTGTTGTGGAAATCTCTGCTGGCCAGTCCGGCAGTTGTAGGTGCGGCATTAGCGATGTCTGGTGCTGCTATGGCTACTGAGGCTCAATCTAACGAGATTGTGGTTTCCGAGATCTCTGTTTTGGAATCCGAGATCTCTGTTTTAGAAGAAGTCGCTCCTGTTGCTGAGCCCATTGAACTTGCAGTAGTTACTGAAGCTCAGCCCAGTGAGGTTGTTTCTTCTGAGATCTCTGTTTTGGAAGAAGTGGCTCCCATTGCTGAGCCTATTGAGTTGGCTCAGGTAACTAGCGTTTCTGAGCTCTCCGATGTTCGCCCGACTGACTGGGCCTTTACCGCGCTACAGCGCTTGGTTGAGCAATATCAATGTATTGAAGGCTATCCCAACCAGACCTTCCGGGGTAATCAAGCGATGACTCGTTTTGAGTTCGCCGCTGGTTTGAATGCCTGCTTAGATCGAATTTTGGAAATCGTGGGCACCTTCCCCACCGATGAGCTAGACGCCATCCGTCAGTTGCAGCAGCAGTTCCAAGCTGAATTGGCTCAACTGCGCGGTCGCGTAGACGCACTGGAAGCTGATGTGGCTGAGCTAGAAGCCAACCAGTTCTCCACCACCACCAAGCTGCGCGGTCAGGTTGATAGTAACTTAGTTGTACCTTTTGACGTTCTGGGTGCAACCGATACGAGCACAACCTTTGATAATCGTGCTCGACTCAACTTTGACACCAGCTTCACTGGAGAAGATCTTCTGCGGATTCGTTTGCAAGCCGGTAATAACAATGGCTCTCTGGGTGGAGCTACTGGCATTGCTGGATTTGGACCTGCAAATGCTGCTGGTGGTGACTTCAACATTGGGATAAATGACTTTTTCTACCTTTTCCCGGTTGGAAATCGTCTTGATATAATTGTTGCAGCCAACAGCATCGCTGGTGATGACTACGTGGTCAGCACCATTGTGCCTTTCGACGGTCCTAGCGTCTTAGATGCGGGTGGTCCTTTATTCTACGATGTTTTTGCTGGTGGAGATTCTGGTGCTGGCTTTAGCTTTGCTCTAAGTGAGAACTTCGTATTTGATGCCGGTTATTCGTTCGGGGCGACTGGCGCAACTGGTGGTTCTAACCCATCAACTGGTATTTTCGCTGCTGGTGATCAAAGCTATATTGCTCAGCTCAGCTATATCAGCGATGGATTCCTAGATATTGCCTTCACTTATCTCCATGGGAGCGCAAGTGACGCTCTGGGAAATGTGACTGAAGCAGATACATTTGCTGTGCCTGTCAACTTTGACTTTGGCGGCTTTATGGTGGGTGGCTACTTTGCCTATCATGATTTTGAGACTTCAGGTACTGCCGTGGCTGTGGACGATGACACCTCTTGGATGGTTGGATTTGCAGTTCCAAACGTCTTTGGAGCAGGTAATGAATTTGGCGTCTATGGTGGTGTATCGCCTTCAACTCTTGCCACAGAACCCCTTTACATTGAGGGATACTTATCAATTGCTGTAAATGAGTTCTTGACTCTAACGCCTGCGGTTGTTTATTTAGATACTGATTCAGGTGCTGCTGATGACACAGGTCTGTTCGGTGCTATCCGAGCAACCTTCAATTTCTAATTGATTGAGTTTGGTTTGAATAATAGCGGTCCTGCCAGTGGCAGGGCCGTTTTTTGTTGTTACGGGGATATCTGTGACTTTTTCCCTTCAGAATTTTCTCAACGATTTACACGTCCGCTACTGCAAGCTGGATCAGGGAAGCGTCGCGAGCTATATTCCAGAGCTGGCGAAAGCAGATTCACGGTGGTTCGGCATCAGCATAGTAACGACCGACGGTCAGGTGGTGGAAGTGGGGGACGTGGCACAGAAATTTACCATTCAGTCGATTTCTAAGGTTTTTACCTATGGACTGGCGCTGGAAGATCACGGCCGAGATGAACTGTTTCAGAAGGTGGGAGTAGAGCCCACAGGCGATCCGTTTAACTCCCTGATTCGCCTAGATGAAGACTCCAAGCGACCGTACAACCCGATGATCAATGCAGGGGCGATCGCGACCACAAGCTTAGTTAACGGCACCGATCCAACCGATAAACTCAATCGCATGCTGGCGATGTTTGAGCGATATTTGGGCCATGAAGTGTTTGTAGATATTGCCACGTTTATGTCGGAGCGCTCGACGGGACACCGCAACCGGGCTATGGCTCACCTGATGCTGAACTTCGGCATGATTGATCAAAATATTGAAGCGGCTCTGGATTTATATTTTCAGCAGTGCGCGGTTATGGTGACCTGCCACGACTTAGCGCTGATGGGAGCGACTTTGGCAAACCAAGGCATCCAGCCCCTCACAGGACGTCAGTCGCTAAACCCTGACTATGTGCGAGACGTGTTGAGCGTGATGTACACCTGCGGTATGTATAACCGAGCCGGAGAATGGGCTTACCGGGTGGGCATTCCGGCCAAAAGCGGCGTTTCGGGTGGGATCGTAGCCGTGGTGCCTGGGCTAGCGGGCATTGCAACTTTTTCACCGCCAATTGACGCCAACGGCAACAGCGTCCGAGGTCTGCAGGTTTTTGAAGCGCTGTCGATGGAGTACGGACTACATCTATTTGACTTATCGATGGGACGCTGTATATTTCAGGACGCGATCGCCGTTTGAATCGCCTGTAGCAGTCGAAGGGAGAAGGGACGATTAGGACAAGATTGCGAGTCAAATTGCTTCTGCGCCAATGACTCCAGCGACACTGGGTGCGGTAAGCAATCTGACCAAAGCTATAGCAACCTGCCGAAAGTTTCGGCCAAGATTGCGAGTCAGATTGCTTCTGCGCCAATGACTCCGGCGACACTGGGTGCGGTGAGCAATCTGACCAAAGCTATAGTCAGTGCCCTGAGTTTAACCAAAAGAAAAGCGATCGCAGAGATTATGCGATCGCCCTA
>JBCDFX010000428.1:0-3911 GCA_039177155.1 Cyanobacteria bacterium P01_H01_bin.119 | reverse complement strand
TTATCTAAACGAGTTTACCCAGCTCCAAGATCAGCTTCCAGCGTTTGCCAACGCAACAGCCTATCGCTTTATCGAGGAAGAGTTGGGCGCCGCACCCGCTGATCTCTACGCAGAGCTATCGACCAAACCTGTGGCTGCCGCGTCTTTGGGGCAGGTTTATCGGGGTCGGTTAAAGTCGGGTGAAGAGGTTGCAGTCAAAGTACAGCGCCCCGGACTAGCGCAGCAGATTACGCTTGATATCTATATTCTGCGGCAGATTGCTCAGCTGGCAAATCGTTTTGTACCTCAAATTCGCAGCGACCTTGTAGGCATTATGGATGAGTTTGGGGCACGTATCTTTGAGGAGATGGACTACACTCACGAAGCCGAAAACGCCAGACGTTTTGCCCACCTCTACGGTCATTTACGAGATATTTATGTTCCCCACATCTATACCCAATACACGGGGCAGCGGGTATTAACGATGGAGTGGATTGAGGGGACTAAGCTCACCAAAATTGACGAGCTTGAGCAACAGGGAATCGATGCCAGCTATTTGATTGAAGTGGGGGTACAGTGTTCACTCCGGCAGCTTCTGGAACATGGATTTTTCCACGCTGACCCTCACCCCGGCAATTTGCTGGCCACGCCGGATGGCAAGCTGGCTTACCTTGACTTTGGCATGATGAGTGAAGTTAAGCCCTACCAGCGCTACGGCCTAATTGAGGCCATTGTGCATATGGTAAATCGTGATTTTGACGGGCTCGCCCAAGACTACATCAAGCTAGAGTTTTTAACGCCGGAGACCGATTTGCGTCCGATTATTCCGGCTCTGGCCAACGTATTTAATAACGCCTTGGGCGCGAGCGTGGCGGAGCTTAATTTTAAGAGTATTACCGATGAGTTTTCATCGCTGATGTATGAATATCCATTTCGGGTTCCGGCGTATTATGCCTTGATTATTCGCTCTTTAGTGACGCTAGAAGGCATTGCTATCAATGTTGACCCTGACTTTAAGGTGTTGAGTAAAGCCTATCCTTACGTATCTAAGCGTTTGCTCTCCGACTCTTCGCCTGAACTAAGGGCGTCTCTTAAAGATTTGCTCTTCAAAGACGGGCGATTTCGCTGGAACCGCTTGGAGAATCTGCTGCGAAACGCGAAGGACAGCGAAGATTACGATTTGAGTCGGGTTCTAGATCAGACGCTAGATTTTCTGTTTTCAGAGCGGGGTGAGTTTATCCGAATAGGGATCGCCAATGAAATTGTGAAGCAGGTAGATGTGTTTGGACGCAACTTGGCCAGCAATTTTACAAAGGTTCTACAGGGACCGTTTAATCTCGAATCTCAAGCAGCGGCGACTGATTCTGATGTGCAAAGCCAAGAGCAGCAAGACTTTAGCCACTTTATGCACATTCTGACTATTTTGCGGGAGACAGATAGCTTTGACCCGACCCAGTTGCTAAGTGTGCTGCCACGGGTTTTGTTTCGAGCTGAAACCCTCGAGATGGGGCAACAAATCGTTGGGGGACTGGCGCAGCGGGCGGCAGCTCGCTTTATCCGTGAGTTTCTGCTGGCGGAGGAAGTCAATGATGCTGAATCTTCAATCAATGGCGCGACGGCCCACCGTGGTGAAGAGTCGCGATCGCTGCTGCCCGCCGGAGCGACCCAATAATCTCATCGGTAGCGGCTATTTAGGATTCTCATTTTGCTTAGCAAGGGACTCAGATAGGGCTTCGAGCTCTGCGGCTTTGGCATCAAGCTGTGCCTCTCGGCGATTGAGATCTTGACTGCGCTTAGCGAGGGATTCGGCGAGGGTGCTGAGTTCTCCAGCTTTGGCATTGAGCTGGGCTTCTCGACGGGCGATCGCCTCCTGCTCTAGCTTGAGATTTTTTTCAAGCTCCTGAATTTCATCGCGACGGGCTGCGGTTTCGAGGGCTCGCCGACCGACCTCCTGGCTCTGGAGGGTTAGGGATTGCCGCCACTGCTCAGCCCGCTCTACCTCCTGAACCAGCATCTCTGGCGTCATATTGCGGGTTAAGTAAGCTGATATCAGCTCCAGTACCCAATCGGTTGCATCTTCAATACCATCGATCAGGTCTGCCTCACCGTTGTCGTTGCCGTTTTCAGGGGTTTCGCTAGTGGGTGTTGGCTGTTGAAGAACGTCCACTAAAACCAACGATCCTTCGTTGAAGCCCACAATTTTTGAGGTCTTGAGATGCTGGGGTCGAGGCAGCAGTTCCCAGTTAAACTGCGTGACTCTGTAAGCCAATAGCTCCAGTTCAGCCCCGTGGAGAAATGCCTTTTTGAGCACTCTAGCTAGATAGCGCATGTGCAATTTACTCTGCGAGCTCCCACTATATTTGCCATTCAACCATTGAGAACGGTTAATCAAAGCTTGCCCAATTCAGCTTAAGCTGTCTGCTAATTTCCTGATTAGACCATATCTGATGAGATCAAAGATAAGGCGATCGCCCAACAGAACAGCTAAGAGCTGAAAACCCTGCTACATCAACATTACAGTATCTAACTAATGACAACCCTCAGATGTTATGCCAGATGCTACGCCAAATGTTGTGATAGCGATGTGCCAAAAAAACGAGAGGCACACGCCCCAGGAGAAAGGTCTAACGCTCATCTATAAATAATGTATGAAGCCCGCTCACACAATGGCTCAGTGATGCTGCGATTGACATACGCTGCGTCCGAACGCCAAACATTGACGAATGTGACTAATCATCATGAGTAACTTTTCCCTTACCGCTTGGTCAACTTCAGATGTTGCCGTCGATTTTCTGGCGGCTCCGCCAGAGCAGCTCTCAAATTTAGATTTAGTGCTTCGCTGCCAGCAGGGTGGCCGTCCTGAGCGGGGGGCATTTGCCGAACTGCTGCGGCGGTTCCAGTCCCACGTAGATAAGCTGCTGTATCACCTGGCCGCTGACTGGTCGGATCGAGCCGATCTGGCTCAAGAGGTTTGGATTCGGGTTTATCGCAATATTCACAAGCTTAAAGAGCCTGCCAAGTTTAAGGGGTGGCTGGGGCGAATTACCACCAATCTGTTCTATGACGAGTTGCGTAAGCGCAAGCGAGTTCGCAAGATGATTTCTTTAGATGCGCCGCGTACGCTGAGCGATGGTGAAGTGGATTGGGATGTGCCCTCGGATGAGCCCAGCCCGGTAGACGATATGATGACCCGTGAATTCTACGCTCAGCTCCAGGTGGCGATCGCTGATTTACCAGAGGCATTCCGCACGACGATTGTGCTCCGAGAAATTCAGGGCTTGGCCTATGAAGAGATCGCAGAAATCACCGGGGTATCATTAGGAACCGTAAAATCTCGAATTGCCCGGGCGCGTCAGCGCCTCCAGGGGGAACTAACGCCTTACTTAGATGGTCAAGCTTAGGGGCGGCAGGCGCGGTTTGCCATCTATGTCTCAAGGCTTCTGTAAGGCTTTTGGGGTTCGGTAATACGCGCTTCACGCTCAGACATTTGGTTAACTCATTGCTTGAGCACCATTACTGTAAAAAATTAAATCATAGACGGATTTCCGAATCAGGAAAATCTCCATATGATTACGGATAGACATATTTTGTTGCCTCAAGCTAGGTTGACTTAAGTTGGGAGAAATTGCTGATTAAGGATCTGTGCCGCAGGCCAGGTCATCGCTGTTTATAAGCGTATTTGCAAGTACATCTCTTAGCATTGAGCGATCCATTAAGGCCGAATTCGAGAGTTTAGCGCCAGCGGGCAGTGGTTTTCCTATGGGGTCAAATTTAAACAGACAGGCAAATAAGGTTTCGGACATCTGCACTCAGCCCGCGCCAGTGACGGACGAAGAGCTAGATGTAACCAAACGCGATCGCTTTGAGCTGTTGAGCGCCTACCTCGATGGCGAGGTCACCTCCGACGAGCGGCGACAGGTCAATGGCTGGCT
>JBCDFX010000427.1:0-3912 GCA_039177155.1 Cyanobacteria bacterium P01_H01_bin.119 | reverse complement strand
GGTCTAAAAAAAGCGGCGGGATGCTCTACTAGTTGACCATTCCAGTAAATATTGCCCGCCTGTCGCGGCAGCAGTCCTAACAGAACTCGCAGCAGGGTGGTCTTGCCGGAGCCGATAGGGCCAGTAATCACTGTTAGGCTGCCGCGTGATACGGAAAAGCTAATTGATTGAATGCCTCCACCAGAAGTGGGATAGCGATAGCTTAAATCCACGACGCTTAGGGTTTGTAGGCGGGACTGGGCATCTGGGCGCGGCTGCTCAATTGGGGGTAGGGCGGGCTGCTGGCCCAAGAGTCCAGCCAAATACAGCGGTTGATGGGTCACAAGGGCAGCGGCAGCCGTGGCACTATCCGGCGCTATAGCGAAATCGGCTGAATCTTCGCTGCACAGGGTGCTAAGGCGCTCAAAGGAAACTTCAGTTTGTTTTGAGCCGGTAAGATACTGCCCAAAACCACGAAACGCATTGGTGACAAAGGTCAAATAGTAGATAAAGAGGGCAAAATCGCCCACGGAGAGCGCGTTAATATTGCGATCGCGGGCGGTGGCAATCAGCAGCAGAATCAGGCCCGTTCCCAAGTTAATTAGGTTCTCGAAACCAGAATCGAGTACGGTCGTCAACAGCTGATCGTTAACCATCTGCTGCTGACGATCCTGGTTAATCTGCTGTAAGTGAGCAAGCACGGCGGTTTCGGTACCGGTGGCTTTGAGCACCTGAACGGCCGTAAAGATTTCCCCTAAAAAGCCCGTAACCGCCTGAGTGGCCTGGCGGCTGGCTTGGCGATAGTGCTTAATCTTTTTTTTGCTCTGCTGCACTACGGCTGAGATTATCGCCAACGGTAGAAAAACAATCAGCGTGATGCGCGCGTTGATAGTTAGCAAAAGCGCGATCGCTCCCAGCGCAAAGATAGCTTGACCCGTTAAATCCGCGGTTTTAGTAATGATTTGCTCGATCCATTCGGGATCTTCGCGAAAGTAGGAAATAGCTTCTCCCGCTGAGATCGTCTGCGGTTGGGGACGATTAATTGCCAGGGGCTGAGCCCCTGGCTGCCGCAACAGAGCGTCTAGGAGATTGTGACGCAGCAGCGATCGCAGGTTGAAGCGATACTGGGTGCGCACCCACTGCCCGGCAAAGACCGCGGCAATTTCTCCGGCACTGACTGCAACCAATAAACCTAAACATGCCGAGGGCGAGAGATTCAGCAGCGCTGTTCCCGTTAGGGCGTCAAAGAATCCCTGAATAATCAGCCCCGGAACCGCTGGAAATACTCCGGCAATTAGTATCCACAGCCCAGCATCTGCGAGGGCCAGCTTGGGCGTATAGCAAAGTAAGCGCCACAGAAGCGGCCAGATAGAGAGTTTGGCTGGGGTGGTCATAGGGGGAGTGGAGGGGTGTAAGAGTGGGGAAAGAAGAGAGGGTCAAGGGAGGGCGTTGGTTTGGTTGATTCGCAGGAGGTGGGCGAAGCGGGAAGTAGGCTGGTTTGCCAGATCGCAGCGGCGACCGTATTCGACCACCTGGCCCCGCTCTAAAACAAGAATGTAATCGACCTGCCGCAGGGTGCTGAGACGATGGGCGATGATAATGCCGGTGCGGCCCTGCATAAGCTGCTGGGTAGCCTGCTCGATATAACCTTCTGTGTCGGGGTCAAGGCGGGAAGAAGCTTCATCGAGAATCACCAAGCTGGGATCTCTGAGCCAAATTCGGGCAAAGGCCAGGAGCTGAGCTTCACCGGCTGATAGGCCGCCGCTGTCGGAGGCGAGCACAGTATCAAGTCCTTGGGGCTGCGATCGCAGCCAATCTAGCAGGCCCATTTGAGTAAGGGCTTGGTAAATTTGGCGATCGGCAATCTTGGGGTCAAACAGCCGCAGATTATCGCGAATAGTGGCCTGAAATAGCTGCACATCTTGGGTGACGATGCCAACCCGCTGCCGCAGGCAATCAGCGGCCACTGCCGTCAGCGGCAATGAGCCGAGATAAATAGCGCCTTTTTGGGGCATATAAAACCGCAGCAGCAGGCGCGACAGCGTTGTTTTGCCGCTGCCGGTGTGGCCCACAATACCCAGCACCTGCCCCGCTGGCAAATGCCATGACACATTCTGTAGGGCCCAGTCAGAAGATGCACTGGCTTCATAGCTGAACCAAACTTGATTAAACGCGATCGCGCAGGCTCCCGGCGGCAAACTCTGAGAGCCTGCGTCCAGCAGGCGTGACGAAGTAGCGAGCAGTTCCTGCACCCGCAAAATACTGGCCTGTGCCTGCTGAAAATCCGTCAGCTCACCCAAAATACTGGCCAGAGGCTGGCGCAGCTGACTGGTGTAGTAAAAAATCAGATACACCGTGCCGACCGTGATAATGCCCTGAGTCCATAGATAGGCTCCAACGCCGAGGGCAATGATATTTCCCATCGTTAAAAGCGCGATCGAACTGCTCCAGAGCATTGTTTGGGCCAACCGCGCCCGATGAAAAATAGGCAGCCACCGCTGCAGCATGCCATAAAAGCGTTGCTTAACGTAGCTAATATTGCCGTTAGCCTGGAGGTCTTCTCTGCCGGCAAGGTACTCAGCTAAAAAGCCGAAAAACTGAGCGCTAAGCTGACGGTAGGCCACCCAATCGGGCAGGGCAAACCGCAGCAGGCGCGTCAAAAAGCCCAGCACAAACAAGACAAACAGAGTCAAACTTAGCCCGGCTCGCCAGTCCTCTAGCCACAGCACGGTGAGGATGCCCAATAGCAGCAGCCCATTACCCAAAATATAGAGAGCAAAGCGAGAAAAAAAGCGGGCCAGCGTGTTGACATCGCCATCGACCCGTTCAACCAGTTCGCCGGGCGTACGGGACTGATGAAAAGCCAAATCGAGCTGCAGGCAGTGGGCCGCGAGGTCTGAACGCAGCGCATTAGTTGCTTTCCAGGCAACGGTTTCGCCTAAATAGGTGGTCACCACCGCTAACCCTTGGGTGACCACAGCAATGGCAATAAATAAGAGTGCCGCCTGTAGCAGAGCGGGTTCTGCCCCCTGGTTCAGCGCTGTATCGATGAAATAACGCAGAATCTGGGGGTTAATCAGCCGTAGTGCCATACTGGCGAACAGGGCCATAGCCAGCGCTATGACCCAGAGCCGATGGGGGTTGAGATAGCGTTTCAGTAAGCGAGCATAGGGGTTCGATCGCAGTTGGGGGAAGGGTAATTTCATGGGGCGATCAGCAGCAATGGTGACCCTACCCTGTCTTCTGCCCGGCGATCGCGGTCATGGTGATCTAACGGCTTGCTCCCAGAGACGATCAGTGGTGTCATATTTTTCTACTTTGATCTCTTTGAGTCGTTAGCTGTGTCGGCCATAGGAGATTAGCAATGGCCGCTGCGCGTATTAAAAGCGTTTAATTAGATTCAATGCACTTAGATCAATGCACTTAGATCAATGCACTGCGGCCATGAGCAGAGTATTAAGTTTAGAGCGCAAAATACCAGGGATTTTGAACCCAAAAAGCACTTTTTTTGAACTCACCACACACTTTCTGGAGTAGAACTTGGCGTTTTTAAGGTACTGCTCTAGCTGATCAAGCGCCTTTTGAGGAGCATACAAGAGGTGATGATATTTTTGACTATCGCTTTGTATGTTAGGCGGATTATTTTTGTCGGGTAAACGGAGTTTTTTCAGGATCCTATAGCTTTAGAGCGATCGCCTGCTGATCGAGCAGCTTCAAATTTATCTTGATCAAACAAGATCTGTTAAATACTGGGTTAAATATTGCGTGAGATCATCAATCAGCAAATTAGCCCCCTGAATGCCAGGGAAACTCCAATAGGTTTCAGTGACGATATGCACTTGATTGGTTTTAACGGCGTTGAGCTGTTGCCAAAGTGGATTGGTTTGCAGCTGAGCAAACATATCTTGGGTGTCACCAAACTCGACGCCAAAG
>JBCDFX010000426.1:0-3917 GCA_039177155.1 Cyanobacteria bacterium P01_H01_bin.119 | reverse complement strand
TATACGGTAGCGAACCATCACAATAGGGGTTGTGAGCTAAGCAACATAACCCACGGCAAAACGGTGAACAAAGATTAATTCAACCGTAACACCTTTCTTTCTTCACACGTAAACCGCCTTAGTACGGAAATCTTTTAGCAGCTAAAGCCCTAAATCGCTTACGAAGACTCTAGCTGCTGGCGAATGGCCCGTAGCTCTACTAAGATTGCCTTGAGAATTTCTTGGGTTGTGGTTTCTTCAGAGGGCTGTACGGTGATTGTTGGATTAAGCCCCAGCACGTCTTGGGCAAACCGCCTGACCTCGCGAGGGTGAAATAGTAGAGGATCGTCGCGATCGCGTCTAACCTCAGGATTTAGCTTGTTGGCCTCAAAGGGGAGATTCAGAATCTTAGGATCAGTGTTGGCGTAGCGATAGATTGAAGCTCGCGATCGCTTAATTTGCTTTTGAACATCGTCAACCGTTAAATAGGCATCCGGCGGCAAAGCGTCGGCGCTTGTGGGAGTAGCGTTCTCTCCTGTCATTGGCGATACAGTCGCGTCTTCTTCCATAAACTTCATCATTACAACGCGTATAGAGTCTACAAAGGAGATGCCGGAATCTCAAGTCCACTGCAGTATTTCCTGACTGGGTAATACCGATTCTCCGCGATGGCGCTACAGATTAAAGATCCCCCGCTATCGCCGCCCCCTTGGCAAAGGGGCTCTGGAGAATGTACGTGTAACCGTGATTTGAAGAATTGCTATAAAGTACACCAACCTGTCGGCAAACATAGCTTCAGGTCATTCTTGCCTCTTACTCGCTGAAGTTCAGACTTGAGTTACGGTTCCGTATTCAGACTCTGCATGAGGTTAGGAGACGAGCGAGGCCAAGTGCAGAGATTGCTGTCGTAACAGATTTTCCAAACTCTTGCTACACATCCTGTTCCCCGGCCCCCTAGCTCCTAAAGCTCTCCATTGCGCTATGTAGTGCTATTCCAGAGAAATGGTATTAACTGTCTCCCGCTGGTAATTGAGGAAGCGACCCATCCTCATCATCAAGATTAGGAGACGATCGACGGGCGATCGCGGCATTCCACCGCTCATCCAAAACTGCCAGCCCCGCCCCCAGCAGCTCTGCCAGAGTGCCATTGAGACGGTACAGCGCTACCGCTCCTAATACGATTGCCGCTGGAAACTGAGGCGTCAAGACGGCGAGCACAGTCGCCTCAAAGACGCCTAACCCGCCTGGTGCCCCTGGCACGACCAGTCCTAAAAGCCAGCCAAAGCTGAAGGCTCCCACCAGCGTCCACATATCACTCAAGCCCACGGGATTTAAGGCCAAAAAGCACAGGATAAAGCCCAACCCTCGAAAGACGACAAATCCCACTTCGCCCAGCAGCGGTCGCCAAGGATAACCGTTGAGTTCAGGAATGGTGGCGGTGTTTTCTAGCTCAGCTGCCTCATGTTTGTCCGCCTGCTTCAGTTTTGCCTGCCCTAACCAGTGCAACACAGGATTGAGAATGCGCGGATGTAACGCCACCAGCACGGCTACTAAAATCACCAACTGCAGCACAGTCGACGGCAGGCTTACCAACACAATCGCCAACGCTGCGACTGACATCAGCAGCGGTTCTAGGACGACTCCGGTAATTGCAATTCCTGTGGAGGTGCCATAATCGCGTAAAAATTTGATGCGTCCGATAAAGTGCCAGATGTTACCCGGCAGGTATTTTCCTAAATTAGTTTTTAGATAGGTAATGACGGTCCAGGTTGCGGGTACCGGAGCATTAAGGGACCGCATGATGCCATACCATACCCATCCCGACCAAATATGTGCTGCCAAAGTGCAGCCGAGGGCCAGCAGCAGCTCGGCGATCGCATAAGTCGTAAAGCGCAGAGTCAACACCTGCTGCCAGTTGACCCGCAGGCTATGCAGGATAAACGCCAGGGTCAATGCCAAAATGAACCAGCGCAGGTAGGGTTTAACCCGTTTGTAAACCGTTTTGAGGATAGGAAATAATTTTTTCATAGGGGCGATCGCGGCACAGCGAAGGGCATGATTGCGGTCAGCAACAGAGTATAGCGAAATGTGGAATGCTGGGTTTTCTGTCGCGAAGGGTAGAGCCTTACAGAATGCGTGATTTTAGAGGGCGGAGGGCAAAATTCGGAAAACCACAAGGTGGAAACTATAAACCGAGACCTTAATGAAGATGGTTTCTCGCAAGATTAGAACCAAAATCTCAAATCATTTACCTTGCCATCTGGCTATCCCATTACCTATTCATCTCACCACTCCAGTCCTCCGGTCCGGCTCCTTCCCAGTGCAAAAGGTTGCGTGTTCCAACATCACTCCGTTGCGACTCCACCCACCTCATCTCTTCATTCATCCCATCGGCCATCTACTCTCAGGCCTTGCGTCTGCTACTCCGTTACTAGGGATTGGTCAGCTATTGGCTTGCCCTGTGGCTGATAGCTGCGGCTAACTCGTCCGGCTCCTCGCAGTTGCTGATAATAAGTCTGGCTAATGGGATCGGCTAAGTCAGTGATGGAATCGATGCCAATGCCATTGCGGCCCTGGTTGCTACCGGAACTATGGATATAGCGCCCTTCGCCAAGGTAAAGGGCGACGTGATTGGGGCGATCGCCCTGGCCAAAAAACAGCAAATCGCCTGGCTGCAGCTCACTCAGGTCAATGGCGTCAACAAAGTCTTCTTGCTGGTAAGAATCGCGGGGCAGACGAATGCCGGCGGCGGCAAAGGCGGTTTGCACCAAACCAGAACAGTCAAAGTTGGGGCCAACGGTGCCTCCCCAAAGATAGGTATTGGTCTGCGTCATAGCCTGGTGTGCAAACTGGATGACGGCTGGCAATTGCGCTGCGATCGCTGCCGACGTCCACGGGGGCGCTTGATAGGGCGATGTTGCTGGCTGCAGGGCAGAGCTGGCTGAGGCTGGTAGCCAGCCGCAGTAATCGTCTTCGCAGAGGCAAACTAAAATTGCAGCAGCCGTGGCCGACGGCATTTTTATCACGCGCAGATGGCGACCGGCGGCGGCTTGGGTGACGAGTCCAGCACAATCGGGCGACTTGAATAGATCTAGGTCAGCGCGACAACAATATTCTTGCTCGGTATTTAAAGGGGCGAAATGCATTGTAGGTCAGAAAAATCTGTGAAAAAGGTTACTTTAAGCAAATATCTTGAAGGACTTTAGCGTGATTGCTCCAGTTCCAGCCGACAATAAAAGAGTATAGAAGAGTATTCTGAGGCCACTGCGAGCCATGACATCAACCTTGCCTCTCCAAACTCCAAAAATCAATTCGACCCACAAACGGCAGCTAGAGCCGTTGCAGGTGCCTGACCGTTTGCTGCTGGGGCCAGGGCCATCGAATGCTGAACCCTCAGTGGTTGCCGCGATGAATTGTCAGCCAATTGGGCACTTAGATCCAGCCTATTTGGAGATGATGGATGAGGTGCAAGCCCTGCTGCGCTATACCTGGCAGACCAGCAATGAGTTGACGTATCCGGTTCCCGGCACGGGGTCTGCAGCGATGGAGGCCACCCTGGCCAACGTTGTAGAACCGGGCGATCGCGTGCTGGTGGGCGTTATGGGCTATTTTGGCCAGCGGTTGGTAGACATGGCTGGACGCTATGGGGCCGATGTGCGCACCCTGCATCAGGCTTGGGGGCAAGTCTTTTCCTTCGACGCGATTCGCGCCGGACTTGAAGCGCATCGTCCTGCCGTGCTGGCTCTGGTTCATGCGGAAACTTCGACTGGGGCGAGGCAGCCGCTGGAGGGGGTGGGAGCGCTCTGTCGCGAGTTCGACTGTCTGCTGATTGTCGATACGGTCACGAGCTTGGGTGGCGTGCCCATTTTCTTGGATGAATGGCAGGTGGATCTGGCCTATAGCTGTAGCCAAAAGGGTTTGAGCTGTCCTCCTGGCGT
>JBCDFX010000425.1:0-3920 GCA_039177155.1 Cyanobacteria bacterium P01_H01_bin.119 | reverse complement strand
GCCGATTGCCCTGCGCTATCCCCTGGTGGAGCTATTTACCGGAGTGCTGTTCGTTGGGGTTTTTCTGCAGTTTGGGTTTTCTGGTTACACCTTGGGCTATTGGGCGTTAGTAAGCTGGCTGGTCTCTTTGGCGATAATTGATTTGGACACGCTGACGCTGCCAAACGCCCTCACCCAGTCAGGGCTGGTGCTGGGATTACTGTTTCAGAGCGCCCTGGCGATCGCAGACACAGCGGTATCAACTACCTGGGTCGATGGACTGATGATAGGTGTCGTTGGAGCTGTCCTCGGACTTTGGATCTTTGACGGCATTGGCGCGCTCGGCTCTTTATTGCTTGGGCAAACGGCGATGGGCGGCGGTGACGGCAAGCTTGCCGCTATGGTAGGCGCTTGGCTAGGCTGGCAGGGCGTGCTGGTCACAGGATTTTTGGCCTGTGTTCTGGGAGCATTTGTGGGTGGCGGCGCGATCGCTCTAGGGATTCTTAGCCGGCGTCAGCCTATGCCCTTTGGTCCGTTTTTGGCCCTGGCAGGGGGCGCCGCGCTATTTTGGGGCGATCGCTTAGTCAATGCCTATCTATCGTTATTTTTTCCTTTCGCTACCTTCTAACTAAAGACTAGGAGCTGTCATCATTTAGATATTAAACTCCTGCTACAGAAAGGATTCCAGCCTCCAGCCAGTTGATTGGGGCGAGCGTGTTTACAGCTTATCCCATCAGGCTTCTGCGTTTAATTGATGGCACGCCCTAAATTTATAGTAACCGTCCCATATACATCGCTAGCTGAGCGGAGTCGAAGCTACAACCCGGCCCAAACATCCCTATTCCCTCCGGAAAGGCTTCGCCAACGACTTCGCTCAAGGAACGCTTACAATTCATAAACCGCTTTAATCTCAAGAAATACAGCCTTAGGAGAGTAGCTTAATACCGCCATAGTTGTCAGAAATATATTTAAGTAAAGCTCTGATAAAAAGGATAACGCCAAGCATTTCACAGCTTTCTTCTATTGTTGTAACTAAACTGTAAGAAAGAACCTGCTGGCTTTGAGACTCAGCAATATAACCACCTATCAATTCCATTCCAATCGCACCGATCAAGTATATTGCCGCTACCAACAAAAAGCTTCGCCTTGTTTCTTTAGGTAACTCCACAATAAATTTGATAAAGAATAAGCCTATAAAACAGACTATAATCATGACTGGAACAACCCAGGCAAAATGAAGAATTCCTAGTTTTTCCATGCCTAATGACTCTCTTAATATCTCTCGCGTCGGCTCCACCAGTCTCTCGTGCAGAGAAACATTTTCATCAATAGCCATAAATGCCAATCCTATAGATAGACATATCCAGTAGCGGGTAAATTTATCTTCTTCAAGATATTTAATGCTTGCAATAATTGCTAACAGCATAGATGAAGCTGCCAGGAGAAAGACAGAAAAAGTGGTTGGAATATTTCTCTCCACATCAAGACTGAGAAGATCAATCAAACCAAAGATTCTGCCATGCCCTGTTAGCTTTGAAAATATATTTATACTAAGACTAGAAAAGGCTAAGAAAATCGCAATTCCGACGAGAAAGTATGTAATCCTGGAAAGACTCAGACGCATCTAACTTATCTTTATAATTGGCCATCAATGAATATTGATAGTTACCCTGAATCTCTCAATTCTGAGACTTGTTCAACAAATATTGTCAATGCCATCTGCATAATCTAGAAATTATTGAAGAACCGTTCATCAAGTAATTCCAGACGTGTCAAAATAGCCCTCACAGCCATTCGGACGTAGGAGAATGATTAGAGTTAAGAGAAGATTAACTCCAGGTTAGCTTTAAATTAAGAAAATGAGACCGCTCAGTATCTGACCGTGGATAGAGATCCTGAAGAACTACTCCTCTGGTGAATAGCGCGATCGCGCAACTTGCCAACTGAGAAAGATCACGGGCAGCAGCCCCACCAAAATAATCATCAATGCGGGAGCCGAGGCTTCAACCAGTCGCTCATCGGAGGCATATTGGTAGACCTGAACGGCCAGAGTATCAAAGTTAAACGGACGCATCACCAGGGTTGCGGGCAGTTCCTTCATCACATCCACAAACACCAACATGGCCGCCGTCAGTAGGCTGCTGGCCATCAACGGCACATGAATCGTCTTAAGCGTTGCCGTCGGCGTATGGCCCAAGCTGCGGGCGGCATCATCTAAGCTGGGGCGAATTTTACCCAACCCCGATTCGATCGCGCTTAGAGAAACCGCCAAAAATCGAACCAGATAGGCAAAAATTAAAGCTGTAATGGTGCCGCTGATCAGCAAACCAAGAGAAATACCCAACATTTGCTCTGCCCAGTCAGCAATCGCATTATCAATACGCGCTATCGGAATCAAAATACCCACCGCAATTACCGAGCCGGGCACAGCGTATCCCATCGAAGCCACCCGCACTCCAGCGCGCATAATTGGCAAATTTTGTAAGCGCACGCCGTAGGCCAAAATAACAGACATCACGACAGCGATCGCCGCCGTCAAAGTCGCCAAAATCAAGCTGTGCTCTACCAGCGGCAAAAAGTTTCGATCTAACGTTTCATCTAAGTGGCGCAGAGCCATCGTGAGCAGAAAGCCACCGGGAATCAATAAGCCCACCGCAATTGGGACAACGCAGGCTGCTGCCGCCAGTAGTCCTCGCCAGCCCTTAAGCCGATGGCGCTGGGACGAGTTCACCTGACCACCGGATTGATAGTATCGGGCCTGCCGCCGCGACCAGCGCTCTAGCACGATCAGCACAAAAATAAATAGCATCAGCACTGCGGCCAGCTGCGCTGCGGTAATTCTCTCGCCCAAGCTAAACCAGGTGCGATAGATCCCGGTCGTAAACGTCTGCACCCCAAAATAGTCCACCGTGCCGAAATCGCTGAGGGTTTCCATCAGCGCCAGAGACAGCCCAGCCATAATCGCCGGACGGGCCATGGGCAGCGCAACCGTCAAAAAGCTGCGCCAGGGGCCACATCCCAAGACTCGGCTGGCTTCTAAGGTGGCGGTAGACTGCTCCATAAAGGCAACTCGCGTCAGCATATAAACATAGGGATAGAGGGTGGCGCTAAACATAACGATCGCGCCGCCAATGGAGCGCACATCGGGAAACCAGTAGTCTGTCGCCCGTTCCCAACCAAACAGCGATCGCAGCCCGGCTTGCACCCAGCCGTAGTAGTCGAGCACATCGGTGTAGGCATAGGCCAGCAAGTAAGCCGGCGCCGCCAGGGGCAGCAGCAGGGCCCATTCAAACATGCGATCGCCCGGAAAGCGGCACATCGTCACTAGCCAGGCCATGCCCACCCCAATTACGAGCACCCCGACCGTAGTGCCGACCATTAACCCCAGAGAGTTCAGCACGTAGGTTGGCAAAACGGTACTTGCTAAATGGTTCCAGGTGCTTCCGGTGTCCGAAAAAATGCTGCTGAGCACCACGGCAATGGGAGAAATCACCAGGGCCACGACGATAAGTACCATGGCTACCCAGCCGGGCGCAGCCAGCCGAAATTTAGGCCGAGTGGATCTGTTTTGTGCCATCTCTCAAACGCTCCAATCAGGCAAGCTTGAGCGCATTAACGGGTACCTGCTCCCACGAGTCTACCGTTCTAATGCGAACGGTCCAGCCTGCTTCGCGCTGTTCATCAGATAAGTCTTGCTCAAAGGAGGCATAGCAGTCTTGGGCATGGGCTTCACTGGTGCAGGCGATGCACGCCTGTAATATGCCGCAGGGATCAATCTGCTCATTTACCCAAATTGTTTTGGCCATGGCTGTTATGATGCAACCCCCCTATGGTGTCAGAGATATTTTCGGGTGGCAATCATCACCCATGGACGCTTGCTCTTGAAGAGTTTTAGGCACTTGTATCCCCAACTCCCCGGCGCGGCAAATCATAAACAGCCT
>JBCDFX010000424.1:0-3921 GCA_039177155.1 Cyanobacteria bacterium P01_H01_bin.119 | reverse complement strand
GCCGGGTCTGGCCCCAGGAGGTCAGCAAATTGGAGACCAAAAGACTGAGCGCTTCAGGGGTGCAAATCTGCCCAATCACAGTCCACGCCTGATTGCGAATCAAATCGGGCTGATAGGCGTCCTCGGCGAGGCGGATGAGCAGGGGCAGCACTTCGTTGCCCAGCCGGGTTAGGGCCTGCACCGCTGCACTGCGGGTCGATTTGTACTGCAGCGCCCTCAGCAATGAGGGATAGTACTCTTCTAGGTGGGTGGCGGCGATCGCCTCTAGCAGCGCCCGGCGCACTCGTAGGGAGTCATCCCGCAGCAAATCGGGAATGTAGAGACGCAGCGCCTGCATATATCTGGCTTCTCCCAGGGCGCGGCAGCCCATCACCCGCTCTCGCTCTTGGGGATGGGTGAGCATTTGGCGCAGGGTATTGGTGGCCTCGGCCCGCTGCTGGCTGTTGCCGTATTTCAGCATCAAAGACGCGGCGGTGGCCCGCACAACGGGGTCGATTTCCTGCTTGAGGTAGGATCTCAAAGCTTGAATATCTGGATTTTCCTCGGCAATCCAGATATAGCGGAGCGCCCGGGCCAGCACCTCCGGCTGACGGGCAACCTGAGGCCGCTGAGTCAGCGATCGCACTGCGCCAACATGGGCCGGGCTGGGATGCTCCAGCATGGCATCTAGCCCTTGGCGCTGGAGAGCTGAGCTGAGCTGGGGCAGCATCGGGCTAAGGGCTTCTCCCAGTCCTTTGGGATCTAGATGGCTCAGCAGCTCAATGCAGGAGCGCTTGTCTTCTTCGCGTCCGGTTTGAAGCTGTTCAATAAACGCTTTTTTGAGCGCCCGCAAACTGGCATCAGAAAAGCTCAGCAGCCCCCGCTCGGCGCTGGCAACCAGCAAATCTAAATAGCGCGATCGCAGCCAGTAAATATTTAAGAGCCAAATCCCAGAGGCGACCAAAATCCCCGACAAAAATAGCTGGCTCTGCTGGAGCGCCGTTAGCCCCAGTACTTGACAAATCCAAATGGTGGCTAAAATGCCAACTCCGGTAAATCCCATCGATAGGGGTTCGGCAATGCCCCCGATCAGGGATTGAATTCGCCCCCGGCTCAAGTCCGGAATCGGCTGAAACAGCACCGGGCGAGTGCTGGCCACCAGCGTGTAGCGCAGCCACTCATCCATAAACTTAAGGGCCACCAGCCCCCAAAATAGCACCACCGCGATTAAGGGGCCTGGCAGGCTCCACAGCAGGGATAGGGCAGCCGCACTCAGGGTTACAATCACAATTGGCAGGGCCATGGTGACCGCAAATACCCCGTCTCGCTCAATTAGGCGGCTAGAAAAGAACCACTGGGTCAGCAGCTCAACTAAGCCCAAAATCCCGCTAAAAATGCCCAAAAAGCCCGCGATCGCCGCTGCATCTAGCGTAAAGTGAAGCTGAGCCAAATACTGGAACTCCACCAAATACATCACGATTTGGGACAGCACAAAAAAGCTAAACAGCAGCACCACATACTGGCGCATCGGGCCTCTTAGCCGCTGGGTAGAGTGCTGGGAAACGATTTCTTCCGATCGCTTTACCGCATCGGGAAAGGCATGATCATACTGCTGAGCGATATAAAACAAGACCCCTGCGCCAAACACCATAATCAGGCAGGCCAAAATCATCACGTTGGGCAAATCCAGCAGCTCAATCAGCAAATACACCGAAAACCCGCTCAGCACGTCGGCCACCAGGTTGCCGCTGCTAATAATCGGGTAGGTGCGCTTAATCTCGCGGATATTAAACAGCTGGTTGGCCGTCACCGAGACGTTTAAATCATTGAGTCCATAAATAGCCTCAATCCAAAGGCGAGTTACAAATACCGTTGCCCCCGCCGCCCATTCAATCGATAATCCGGCTCGAAATAGCAGCAGCGGCACCGCCATCAGCAGGGCAATCAAAACAATCACCCACTTCAACGGCAGCAGCCGCTGCAGCCAGGAATAAATAAAACTCAGACCAAACCCAACACCCGCACTAAAAATATAGATAAACGGCAGAGACTGGGCCCCATACTTCTCTAAAAACAGCGCGGCTGAGCTGACCTCCAGCCACAAAATCCCCATTGACATTGCCGTATAAAAGACAAACATCAACAGCGTTCGATTCCCCTCCCCTGAGCGCAGGTTAACCACCTGCATTAACCGTTGGATATTCGCAGATAGGGTGAAGTCAAGCCGGCGAGTAGTCATAAATTAGGGATCGGAGTCAGAAAACGGGTTTTAGGACAAGCCTTTGGGCTGCAGCCTATAGGGGTTTTCATCAGTTAGCCGTTGGCTGATGACAACGTAAGGGTTATACCTAGCCGGTAGGCCCTGGTCGATAGGCTCTAGCCGATAAGCCCCCAGCCGATAAGCCCCAGTCGATAAGCTGGAGCAGGCGTGGCAGAGCTTGTCCTACAGTTTTGCTCTCAACTGATGACACGCCCTAGCTCAGTTTTCCCACCGCTCCATGGCAACTGATAATAGCAATCTCAGCCGAGTCAGAATTGTAAATAAAGATTGCGATCGCGGCCCAGTTTCCGGATCGGGTTTGCCGTCCTTCACCGCCTGTAAAAAGATATTTTCGCGCTTAACAAGGCTCAGTCGCCAGGCTAAGATAAAAAACCTGCTGGCGATCGCCCCCCACTGAACAATTCACTGACCAGCTCGCCCCGCACTTTGCCTTAAAAATGCAGACTCGCACGACCCTCCCGACACCCCGACGATCACCCTCAATCGTGAAACATACTCTTTCTGTACTTGTTGAAGATGAAGCCGGAGTGCTGACCCGGATTGCAGGACTGTTTGCCAGGCGGGGATTTAACATCGAAAGTCTGGCCGTTGGACCCGCAGAGCAGGTTGGAATTTCTCGCATCACTATGGTGGTGCCCGGAGACGATCGCGCCATTGAACAGCTCACCAAGCAGCTTTATAAGCTCATTAATGTGCTCAAGGTGCAAGACATCACTGAAACCCCCTGCGTGGAGCGGGAGCTTATGCTGCTAAAAGTCAACGCCTCCAGCAGCACCCGTTCAGAAATAATTGAACTGGCCAATATTTTTAGAGCCAGGGTGGTCGATGTGGCCGAAGATTCCCTCACCTTAGAAGTAGTTGGCGATCCGGGTAAGATGGTCGCCATTGTGCAGGTCTTAGGACGCTTCGGCCTGCGAGAAATTGCCCGCACCGGAAAAATTGCTCTGCCCCGTGAATCCGGCGTCAACACCGAATATCTTAAGTCCCTCGAAAGTAAACTGAAAAGCTAAAGGCAGTCTTTAGACCCCGTGGGCGCGATCGTAATTCTCTTCGGGGTCGCTGGTTTGACCCTTGCCGTTTTGGCCCGATCCATTTTGACCCGCTTCAGGCCAAGGATTTTGATCGGCCCATGGATCAGGCACGACTTTGTCAAAGTTGTGGTAATCGATGGAGCGACGACCATCTTCTGTAACATCCAAAATGTCCGCCAGTCGGTGGTTCCAAATGATTTCATCGGCAACAAATGAATGTCGGGCGTGAATGGTCTGCGAAAGGGTCTCATCAATCCCGGTGATGGTAACCACGATTTCGGCGCTGTCGGCAGCCAGCAGCTCAGGGGTCTGTCCATACAGGGGACTATCTAGATCGATTGGATGCATCGCCGTCCAGGTCAGGGCAAACAGGGGGGTATGGGAGCGAATCAGCTTTAGGTCATGGAATCGCCGCAGGTATTCACCCTCTTGCGTTATTTCATCCCGCACTAGGGTGACCCACAGCGTGGCCTCTAAAATACGATTGCGCCGCTTGTTGGACGTGCGAAACATCAGAGTGCTAACCCCGTTATGGAGAGTAATGACGGCGTAGTGACTAAATAAAATGCGCGCCGTAGGCAGCGAAAATCGGGTAAAAATCAGCCCCGTTGCCATGGCTATAAATAACAG
>JBCDFX010000423.1:0-3935 GCA_039177155.1 Cyanobacteria bacterium P01_H01_bin.119 | reverse complement strand
GATCGGCCAGGCGATCGCCAGGACTCAGCCGCAGATTAAACACAACGCGATACTGCTGCCCCTGCCGATTAATCAGCACCTGGGGCAGCATCACCTCCGGCATAGACCCATGGCTACCCACCGGGTTGGCGGTTTGCATTGGGAGCATTGGGGCCTGTCTTTGAGACCGTTCGTGGGGTTGGGCGGCAAAGAAGGGGAAGCCGCAGAAAAAGTACGGCCCGGTCAGGGGCCAGTCTACCCCTTTAAAATTGGCAACCAGGGTGTGCCGCCGCCAGTTTTCGATCCACTGGCTCGCCTGTGAAAAGCGATCGCCCGGACGCCAGCGCGCTAGCTGCCCAAATTCCCACTGGTCACTCAACCCATCACACGGAGCAAAGGCCAGCATCGCCTGCTGCCGGGCCGGATTTTCAAAGTAAAAGTGACATTGCCCCCGGGCGCTCAGCCGATCTAAAACCGCCCACAAGTCAACGGGGTTAGCCGCAACGGCAAAGCAGGCCAGTTTGGTCTGCTGTTCGTGATGGACCTGCTGCAAACACTGTTCAAGAAAGCGAGAGACTTGAGCCGAGTTTTCAACACGCTCTGTTCGATAGGGAACTACTGGCATGGAACTGGGAAAATTAAAATGCAGTATCTAGGTGCGGTAAACAATTTGACTAAAGCTAGATTTCGACTCGTTATGGCAATGGTTAATGCCCCTATCTAGGCAATTGAGCAGGCATGTTTACAGCCTGCTGTGTCAGGCTTTGGCGGTTAACAGATGACACGCCCTAAAATCGCCGGTAGGACCGTTTACCTTTAAGAAAGATTCCTAGAACTAGCCCAATCAGCTGAGGGTAGCTAATGCCTACCAGCAGTCGGGGTACCGGAAGCTGACTAAACAGAAATAACGTAACACCCAGGCAGGGCACAAAGGCCCAGAGAACCGAGTTTTCAATCACGATCTGCGAAAAGAACCGCTCCATCAAAACAACGCCCAGCGCCCCGACCCCTGCCGCTGCGGCAAAAATGAGCAGGCTCAAGGCCAGATCAAAAAGGGGCGATCGCACCGATGCAAGAGAAAATACGCCCGCTTGATCAAGCTGAATCAGACCGAGCATCAGCAAGATATCCACTGCCCCAGCAATCGCAGTGGTGAGCGCCGCCACCTGCAGCAGCAGCAACCAGGGCAAATATTTGAGTCGATTAAGGGGATTATTCACAGGGATTACTGGCGGAGATTGCCCAGTGCGGTACTTTCATAAATTGTAGCTGTGATGCCAGGTGCGGATACCTGCAATAGTTTGCCCTCTGCAGGATTGTTACTATCGAACCATAACGTAATTCACAACGGCGACCATTTGAGGAAGATATCGAGTATGCAAAGCACCTACGATCCAGATAAACGTAAACTTCTATCGGCGCTTAGCCACGGCTCTATTTTTTTGAGTGCGCTAGTGCTATCTGCAGGAATTCCCCTCGCCATTTGGTTTGTTTCAGATGATCTTCAGGTTAAAGAAAGCGCTCAAGAAGCGTTGAATTTTCACCTAAACGTTTGGGCCTATGGCATCGTTTTTGGCCTTTTGACCCTGCTGCTGATTGGCTACCCCCTATTGGGCGTTCTCTTCTTGGTGCAAATTATCATGCCGGTGCTTGCTATTATTAAATCTCTGCGCAGCCCGGACGAAACCTATCGTTACCCATTTATTTTCCGGATTCTGTAAAGCTCTTAATAAATGCAAACGATCTATTCTTGATTCACGGGGATAGTAATTTTAAACTCAGTTCCTTCACCTTGGGTTGAAGCAAACTCTAGCGTGCCCTTGTGCCTTTCAGTTACGATTTTGTAGCTAGTAGACAGACCTAAGCCTGTGCCTTGACCCACCAGCTTTGTGGTAAAAAATGGGTCAAAAATTCGCTGCTGAATGGCTGTCGGTATGCCTAAACCATTATCTCGGATAGCAATTTTGACGGCGCTTCCTAATTCAATGACTTGGGTGCTGATCCAAATTTGGCCGGAGTCGGTTTGTAGCTTTACTGAAGAGTAATCGCGCTCTTGTATGGCATCAATCGCATTGCTGAGAATATTCATAAATACCTGGTTCAGCTCTCCTGCGTAGCATTCAACTGTCGGCAGCAAGCCAAACTGCTTATGCACCTGAATTTCTGAGCGCTCTCCCTTGGGTTTAAGACGATTGCGTAGAATCAGCAAGGCGCTGTCAATACCGGTGTGGATATCAATTCCTTTAATCTCTGATTCATCTAAACGCGAAAAGGTTCGCAGAGATAGGACAATTTCCCGGATTCTGTCGGTTCCAACCCGCATTGATCTCAATACTTTGGGCAAATCTTCGACTAAGAATTCAAAGTCCACATCCTCCATTAGAGCTTGGATTTCCGTTTTCGGTTTAGGATAGCGACGCTGATAGGCTTGGACAATTTGCAGTAAGTTTTCTAGATAGATTTGAGCATGGCCGATATTACCCTGAATAAAATTGGCTGGGTTATTAATCTCATGGGCAACCCCTGCGACTAGCTGACCTAAGCTCGACATTTTCTCGTTTTGTATCATTTGAGCTTGGGTGCGGTGCAGCTCCTGCAGCAAATCTTCCAGTTCCGTCGCTTTTTGCCTCAGTTTAGCCTCAGATTTCTCTAACGCTTCGTAAGCTTCTATCCGCTCCGTCACATCATGGAACGTACCTAAAATGCCAATCACCTTACCTGCTGCATCATGCAGTGGAATTTTATTGCCCTCAGACCAAAGCTGCCGGCCATTCTCATCGTGTTGTTGAGGCTCAATCAGGTTGTAAAGGGGCTGATTATTGTTCATAACCTGTTGATCATTGCGGATATAATCATCTGCCTCAGCTTTAGAGAAAGGTAAATCATAGTCGCATTTACCAACGATATTCTCAGGAATATCGACCCCAGCTAAGGTGGCAAAGCGTTGGTTACAGCCAATATAGACAGAGTTTCTGTCTTTCCAAAAGGTGTGCAGAGGAATAGTGTCGAGTACAAGTTTTAGCAGCGCTTTATCTGCGTTATGTTCCGTCTCGATCCGTTTGCAATCGCGAATATCTCGACACGATCCTTGCAGTAGGGGCGGCTGCCCCGTGACTGCAATCGCGCTCAAGGTGACTTCCATTGGCAAAGGAGTGCCGTCAATTCGCTCGTACCACCACTCGAAGCGGTGGTAGCTTTGGTCTACAGCAATCTTGCTTGAACTAATCACTTGAGCTTGGGACTCGATACCGCTGGGCTGATATTTGGGAGATAGCTCCCAGGGGTGCCGTCCCAAGATTTCAGCGCTTTCAGCATAGCCCAATAGGGTAGCGGTGGCAGCATTACAATAAATCAGCCGGTGCTCATGCCAAACCATTAAGGGATCAGCAGCCTGCTCGAAAAGCTGCTGAAAAATCTGCTCTCGTAAAATATTGTCTGAAGAAAAAAGCGGCGCGCCAGTAGGAAAAGTCATCGTGATATAAGAATTTAGGGAAATAAGGGCGTTGCAAAACTGCGGTATCAAAATGATGCAAATTCAGAGATACCTCTTTATACCCAAATTTCTCTGCTTTTCTGCTGAGAAAGATCATTAGGCTGACAGATCTGCGAGAAATGGCTAATGGTAAGCGCGGATGAGAGCCTGCTCAATTTGTGTCTGTAGATGGGCTAGGGTTTGGCTGTTATCCAACACCACATCTGCGCGGGCTACTTTCTCAGCCAGCGGCATCTGACTCTCAATGCGAGCCTGGGCCTGAGCCTGGGATAGGCGATCGCGCTGCATTAATCGCTGGAGCTGCTGATGGAGATGGCAGGTCACCACCCAGATTTCGCTAACCTGAGATTCCAAACGGGCTTCAAACAGCAAAGGAATAGCGTGAACCAGCGTTTGGTTGAGCGGAAGTTGGGCAGTTGCCTCGGCAAAGCGATCGCGTACAAAGGGATGAATTTGTCCTTCT
>JBCDFX010000422.1:0-3936 GCA_039177155.1 Cyanobacteria bacterium P01_H01_bin.119 | reverse complement strand
TCCCGGTTGTGCGATCGCACGAATAGGTAAATCGGATAGGCGAGCAGCATTGCCCGAAACCTGACAAACTTTACTGCCCAATGCATGCCATCATACTCATCTTGGGATATGGGATACCAGCTTTCGTCCTTGTCTATATTACCTGTATTAGCATGGTGGGTGCGATGGCTGATACGCCAGCCATGGTAAGGCACCAAGATGGGAGTATGGCACAAATGACCCACCAAATTATTTAGCCACTTATATTTAGAAAAAGAGCCATGCCCGCAGTCATGCCCTACAACAAAAAGGGCCCAAAACATCGTCCCCTGGACTATCCAAAAAATGGGGAAAAACAGCCAAGAATTTAGATACGCTGCGATCCCATATAGACCGGCAATAATTCCAACATCTAAGGAAAAATAGGCCAAAGATTTGAAGGTTGAAGGTGTAAAGCATTCGTTTGGAATAGCTAATCTTAGATCTTTAATTGTGAACGGCAACTCTTCTGAAAGGTCAGGCAGACTCGATTGAATCTCGACGGCAGGCGGAGTACTTAAAGGCACAAATTTGTTCCCTACGTGGGGCAATAGATAAGGTTGAGTAGCAATGAACATTCAGGCAAAGTAAAAACTCGCTTTGCAACTTTAAAGCCAAGCTTTTTGTCTCTAAAAGCATACTGAACGCTCAAATAGTTTAGTTAGGGAATCAAGACTTTCAGAATTTGCTCAACAGAAGTTTACACTACGATGGGGCAAATTTTTGAAATAGGTTCTGCAAGCACATAAATCAGATGCCTTAGTTCGGCACAGCGACGTTGATTCTGAAGCGATCGAGAGAAGCTACCCACATCTTTTCAAGCTGGGAACATATTGAAATAGCGATCGCCTTTCTTCGGAGGCTGCTGTTAACTCAAGGACTGATCAGTCATCACGCGATTGCGCCCGCTTGTTTTAGCTGCGTACATCGCCTTATCTACCCGCTGTAATAAGTTTTCAATCGTGTCAGTAGGCTTTATCAAACTCGCTCCAAACGATGCTGTGACGCTACCTGCCGGCTCAATCTCCTCCGAGGCAATGGCTAACCGCAACTCCTCAGCGATTCGTTCGATCACTTCAGCCCCAACATGCCGCAAGACGACCAAAAACTCTTCTCCTCCCCAACGGGCAAGGCAATCATTCTTGCGCAAAACCTGGCTACAGCGCATTGCTACGGACACCAAGACAGCATCGCCCGCCTGGTGTCCGCAGGTATCGTTGACGCGTTTGAAATGATCGATATCAAATAAAATCACCCCATCACTGGAATCAGTATCCGCGATACAGATAGAGAGTAACTCTTCAGCCGCACGGCGATTGTAAAGGTGAGTGAGTGAATCTCGTTCGGAGAGCACCTGCATAAGCGCTCGTTCATCCTGCAAGGATGTGAGTCTCTGTTGCAATACCCGATGAAAAGGGACAAGGGTTGACACGATTCCTGTAACCGGGCCGAGGGTCACAGCAATTTCCATGCCGCGAGGACTCCAAAGTTCGATCGGGTGAGCTATCAGATAGATCAAGACAGGTAAGGAGACGACGGTCCAAGTCACAGCGGCGGTGGTAATAATGGTCTGCGGAGTGGCAAATATAAACATGATGACGATGATGGCCATCGGAAAACTGCTCATCGGCGGCAAAAGATCCACCAGCGTGATGTCGGGTAAGTAAATGGCTTGCCCAATAGAAACCCAGACTGGAAAAGCACCTCCTCCTAAAAAGATTGTAAGTAAGCTAATCCTCATTACTTTTTGCAGGCTTTCAGGTCGTCGGTAAAGCCAACACCACAGCAATGAAAAAGCTAGCAACATCAGGGGAGGAATGACCAGATCGATTAGGTATGGGTCAGGTTCCAAATAATAATGGATAAGCGTCGCTAACCCCGCCGATATGGCAGCGATTGCTAGGGTTGCCAGAGCAGTTCTTTGAATAAATGTTTTATCTGTGTATAACATGACGGTGGAATTGCGCAGCAGCCAGCATCTTTGATATCAGTCGATAGCGCTTGCGTGGTCCGCACCGGTGCAGTGTTAGCTGGCTCACCTACCGATAAATTTTAAATACGCTCAGAGATTTCTGATTGAAAACGAAGATTTTGGAGAGCAGCGATCGCACCCCTTAGCTCTTTAAATAGCGATCGCGCTCAGCAAAGCTACGTCGAGATCAAAGGCCTATTTTGTGTGGGTTATGCTTTGAGAAGGCAAAGCCTACGTTCCTCAACCCATCCTAAAACGACGGGTAAGGGCAAAAGTGGGGCCAGTCGTTATGTCTGAGGGATACAAAGACAGCAACCATAACCCAATCTTTCCGACTGTAAATATGCAATCAGTTTTGCCAGAATATGTCGAACGTGCTTGGTCTGCCGGGGCTAGTGTTGCTCTACGCGAATTTGAGCAGTGGCTGCAAACTAACGGTTATGGTTTTGGTCAGATTGCTTACCGCGCCCAGCATCGCTGGGAGATCAGGTGTTCAAATAGATCACCTACCAAAGAGATCGGGATGACTGGATTCGAACCAGCGGCCCCTTCGTCCCGAACGAAGTGCGCTACCAAGCTGCGCTACATCCCGCAATCGTTAACACATACCCTAGCATATAAGCTTTGGTGAATTGCTCACTGCACCTCGCGCGGCTGAAGTGAAGTGACCCTAAGCAAGTGACCCTGAGCAAGTAACCCCAAGCAAGCGACTTCAGACGGCAAACTGCTAAAGCTCCTGGGCCAGGATTTTGCGGGCTAGCTGTTGTTTAACAAGGTGTCCTAAGGTTTGCAGCGCGGTTTCAATCTCTGGGCTCCAGGGCAGCCCTGCATTTAGCCGAAAGCAGTTCTGAAACCGCTTAGACGGCGAAAACATGGGGCCGGGTGCAATGCTGATGCTGTGGTCGATGGCGGCTTCAAATAGCGCCAAGGCATCAAACTCTCCTGGAATCTCTACCCAGAGCACATGTCCTCCGTTGGGGCGCGTTACCCGCGTTTCTGCGGGGAAGCTATCGGCGATCGCCTGAATCATTTGGTTTATCTGCTTGTGGTAAATCCGTCTTAGGGTACGCAAATGACGCTGGTAACCACCGTTGGCAAAAAAAGCCGCAACGGCCAGTTGGGGAGCTGGAGCCGACATATGACTCACCACCACTTTGAGATGTTCAACCTGGGTTTGGTAGCGCCCCGGAATACACCAGCCAACGCGCAGCCCTGGCGATAGGGTCTTGCTGATAGATGAGCAGTACATAACGCGGTTCTCGGTGTCAAAGGCTTTAAGGGCTTTGGGGCGATCGCCTTCAAAGTACAAATCCCCGTATACGTCGTCTTCAATCAGCGGCACATCATACCGATTAAGCAGCTCGACAATGGCTTTCTTTTTGCGATCGCTCATACAGCTGCCAATGGGGTTGCTAAAATTCGACACCAGCAGCAGCGCTGAGAGACGCTGCTGGGTCAAGGCGGTTTCTAGGGCGCTGAGGGCAATGCCTTCGCGGGGATGGGTCGGTAGCTCAACCGCCTTTAACCCCAGGCTGGTCATGGCTTCTAAAAGGGCGTAGTAGGTGGGCGATTCTATGGCGACGGTATCGCCGGGTTGGGTGACGGTACGCAGCGCCAAATAGTAGGCTTCGCTAGCCCCTGCGGTAATCACAATTTGATCGGGAGAGACGGAGCATCCAGCATTAAGCATTTGCTTAGCCACTTCACGCCGCAGGGGTTCACAGCCGGGCACGGTGTTGTAACTGTGAACCCCTTTCGGATCGGCCCGCATAACCTGGCCCATCAGTCGGTTTAAGGTGTTGAGCGGAAAATGCTCAACAGCGGGCACGGCGGCACCCAGCTTAACGATGTAGGGTGCCTGGGTCAGCTTAATCAATCGCACCATCGGCGACACATCTACCGGGCACACCTGAATGGGCGGAGCCGACTGGGACGGTTCATCCAGC
>JBCDFX010000421.1:0-3937 GCA_039177155.1 Cyanobacteria bacterium P01_H01_bin.119 | reverse complement strand
CTTCCACATGCTGGGCGTTGCCGGTGTATTTGGTGGTGCTTTATTCAGTGCAATGCACGGTTCCTTGGTAACTTCCTCATTGGTGCGTGAGACCATTGAGAGCGAATCTCAGAACTACGGCTACAAGTTTGGCCAAGAAGAAGAGACTTACAACATCGTTGCAGCCCACGGCTACTTCGGTCGTTTGATCTTCCAATATGCCAGCTTTAACAACTCTCGCTCCCTGCACTTTTTCTTGGGTGCATGGCCTGTGATAGGCATCTGGTTTACGTCCCTTGGCATTAGCACAATGGCGTTCAACCTAAATGGGTTTAACTTCAACCAGTCTGTGTTGGATAGTCAAGGCCGGGTGATTGGCACCTGGGCTGATGTGATTAACCGTGCCAACCTGGGTATGGAAGTGATGCACGAGCGCAATGCTCACAACTTTCCCCTCGATTTGGCAACCACTAAGGCTCCTGAGATTGTGGGCTAGTGAATAATCCGCTAGCGTAAGCGAGCTGATTAATTTTAGGAAAGCGCCTGATTGTTCTAGATCAGGCGCTTTTTGGTGGTCATCACTGCTCAGATAAATTAGGTACGATAAACCTGTTCTGAATTTGAATAGCTAAACAGTAGCAATGAATATAGGGTTCTGGGGTAGTGGGAATATGGCACGCGTGTTGGGCGGGGCTTGGGCAGTAGCAGGGCACCAGGTTATGTTCGGTTCGCGTAGCGCTGAAAAATCCCAAAGTGTGGCTGAAGAGATTGGCCTGACTGCGACCGGCGGAACCAATGATGAAGTTGCTAAATCCTGTGATGTTATTGTCAGCACAGTCCGTTCCGTTCCGTCTAGTCTTCTAAAAACAACCTCGGTAGTTGATTGAGGCCCCTCAATCTGCACCAAGATTTGGAGAGCGCCGCAAAGGCACCTATTAAAACGTCACAACGCTGCGGATGGATTTGCCTTCATGCATCAGATCAAAGGCGTCGTTAATTTGCTCCAGCGGCATAGTGTGAGTAATTAAATCATCAATATTAATCTTGCCGTCCATATACCAATCGACAATTTTGGGCACATCGGTGCGGCCTCTGGCTCCGCCAAAAGCGCTGCCTTTCCAAACCCGCCCTGTCACCAACTGGAAAGGCCGAGTGCTAATTTCTTTCCCCGCCGCTGCAACGCCAATAATCACGCTGACGCCCCAGCCCTTATGACAGCACTCCAGCGCCTGTCGCATGGTATTGACGTTGCCGATGCACTCAAAGCTGTAGTCTGCGCCGCCGCCTGTCAAATCAACTAGGTAAGGCACCAAATCTCCTTCAACTTCCTTAGGATTGACGAAGTGGGTCATGCCAAATTTCTCGGCTAGCTCTTTTTTGGAGGGATTGATATCTACGCCGATGATTTTGTTGGCTCCGACTAGACGGCAACCTTGAATGACGTTGAGGCCGATGCCGCCCAAGCCAAAGATAACCACATTGGCACCAGGTTCAACCTTGGCAGTGTAAATCACTGCACCAACGCCTGTGGTGACCCCGCAGCCGATATAGCAGACCTTGTCAAAGGGAGCATCTTCGCGAATCTTGGCAACGGCAATTTCGGGCAGCACCGTGTAGTTGGCGAAGGTAGAGGTGCCCATATAGTGATAAAGAGTTTCGCCGTTGAGAGAGAAACGGCTGGTGCCGTCGGGCATTAGTCCTTTGCCCTGGGTGCTGCGAATAGCCTGACAGAGGTTGGTTTTGCCGCTTAAACAAAAGTCACAGCAGCGACATTCTGGGGTATATAGCGGAATCACATGGTCGCCCGGCTTGAGGCTTTTAACTTCGGGGCCAACTTCGACCACAATGCCTGCTCCTTCGTGACCGAGAACGGCGGGGAAGAGACCCTCAGGGTCAACGCCAGAGAGCGTATAAGCATCGGTGTGGCAAACCCCAGTCGCTTTGATTTCTACCAGCACTTCTCCAGTTTTTGGCCCGTCAAGTTCAACGGTATCTAGGCTGAGGGGTTTTCCGGCTTCGTGGGCAACGGCGGCCTTAACTTGCATGGGCTTAGTTCCTGTGGGCAAAGACATCTGCAGGCAGGATATCAATCCAGGTTCAAACCGGGTAATCTTTGATGAACTTTTTTATGGAATCAGTTAGTCAGCTGATGGCAGATCTGAGAACTTTTGCCGTCTAAGTCTAAAGATATGGCGATTACCCGATGGCTTATTTTGCATCAGATTCAAGTGCCCGTAGCCGAGGCATAGCTATACCCCCAATGCCGATCAGCAAAAGTCCTAACGAGCTAATGGTGTAGAGTATTGCGGTTCCTGCCCCTGGTCCGCTGCCAAAAAAGGGGCTAAGCCAGAACGACAGTGTCCCTCTCACTGTCATCGCAGGTTCAAACACATGGTCGGCCAGAGGGCCAGCTATCAAGACTGCGATCGCACTCACACCTTGCACCACGAGTGAATTGGCTGCAAACACGCGTCCCTGTAGGGCTGGGGCAATGTTATCCATCCAAAGGGCATTTATGGAACTGCCCAGGAGTGGAAAATTCAAGGAGGAACAAAACTGGGCTGGAATCCACACCTGGGGCGATCGCCCCAAACCAAACACAGTCTTGCATATCCCGGCTCCGATAAAGCCTGCCAACATCCCGGTGATGCGGCGCTTTGGCCCACCCCAAACGCTCAGAAGAATAGCACCTGTGACGCCGCCAATGCCCGCCGCCGATGCAGTGCTCGCTAAGATCTGAGCGCTGCTATTGGTGCGGGCCAAGATCATCGGGTCGTAAACGGCACCGCCTAGGTCGTGGAAAAAAACAAATAAGGTGCTAATCATCAGAAGCGATCGCAAGCTGGGATGTCGCCAGATTTCCCGAAAACCAAAGGTAAGTTTGGAAAAGAGGGTTTCTGTTTCAGGGTCATCTTGGGGGGGTGGTTGGGGAATGTGAATGGCCAAGAGCGTGGCTATCGCCACGCCAAACGTCGCTAAATCAATCAGCACAATGCCCATCAGCCCAATCAGGGGATAGAGCAATCCAGCCAGAGCGGGACCCAAAATTGCCGACCCATAATGCACCGCTGAATTCATGCTGTTAGCCCGGGTGAGCTGGTGCGGTGGCACCATGGAGGAAATTGAGGTTTGGTAGGCTAAACTTTGAACTTGCCCAAAGCTGCCATTTAAGCTGGCGGCTAGGTAGAGATGCCAAATCTGTAGACTGTCCGTGAGAAACAGCAGGCCAATGCCGATTGTCGAGAGCGCTGCAACGCTGTCGCCTACTATCATCAGATACTTGCGATCCAAGCGATCGACAATGAGGCCTGCAACCAGCGTGATTGGGATGCGCGGTAACCGCGAGAAAAAGCCCACCAGTGCCAGGGCGGTGGCTGAACCAGTGACCTCCCAGGCCCAAAGGGTTAGGGCAAACTCAGTCATATAGCTGCCAATGGTAGATACTAGTTGGCCAGACCAGACTATGGTGAAGATACGCATAAAATGACGGCCAGGTTAAGCCGAGGTAAAGACAGTGCGATCTGCTTTAAAGAGATGGGTGCAGCTATAACTGGAATTTAAGTCTTAGAACTTATTTTTCTTCTACGAATGGCAGCAGCAGCTCAGGGAGCAGATCTAACGTGACCTTGCTAGCAATCACACCCTCTCTAGTTCTGCCTAGGAGTCTTGAATTAACAAAACGGATGCGTCCCGCTTGAACGGCTTGCATGTTCTGCAATAGTGGATTTTCTTTCCACTTCTGCCTGGCAATCTCTTCAGGATTGTCAAGGTTATCGCCTCTAATCGCTGAGACGATAATGATGTCAGGATTGAGCTGTACTAAAGTTTCGACAGAAACTTGAGGCGAGGAGGGCGAATTGGGGGTTTCTCGTGGTAAGCCATCAAGCAACACTAGCTCAAAGCCGATTTCCTCCAGTAATGCTGCGATTGAAGTTCTATACGACTCAAGCCAAAAAAT
>JBCDFX010000420.1:0-3949 GCA_039177155.1 Cyanobacteria bacterium P01_H01_bin.119 | reverse complement strand
CCTGCTTACTCTTCGCAGCAAAACGAACTGATTTTTCGCGACTGACAGCATGAAAATCTGGGTCGATGCTCAGCTTCCTCCAATCCTAGCAACCTGGCTGAATGAAAACTTTGAGTTAAGAGCTGCGGCATTGAGAGACTTAGAACTTAGAGATGCTCAGGATATTGAAATTTTTAACGCAGCACGGGCAGAACAAGCTGCCATTCTGACAAAGGACAGTGACTTTAGCGTCAGATCTATAAGATCGACACCCCCGGATCTTATCCGCCGATTTTGGGCAATAACATCTCTATTCGGAGAACTTACACGCAGTATTTGTCGGATAACTCCAAGAAAGCAGGGTATTATCTGCCAAATTCGGTAAATAGATATGGAAAATGGGATGCTTATCCGTCACGTTTGACAGATAAGCACCCTGATCAAGGGAGTGATATGACATGCACAATGGCATCATCCAAGCCACTGCGCTGACTTGATCGAGTCAGGGAAGCTGCCCGGCTAAGGTATTTTAGCGGCGGTATGGAGGCTCAACTGCTGACTATTGGAGAACGCTACTGGGTGATTAGGGGCAGCACGGCGGTTTCCAAATCATCCAAGGCCATCGGTATCCCCATCGCTCTACCCAGAAACCAGTACTGGGCTGGCACCACAAATACGCGGTCCGCCTCGACAGCGCGCAAACGGCGCAGCAGCGGTTCCCGCTCTAAAAATCGGTTCAGCTCAGGTCGCTCACTGGCTTTTTGGATAGTGGGATAGTCATAGTGATAAAAAAAGAGCACGTCGGTATCAATAAGGTCCAGACGCTCCAGGCTAATCTCAGCTCTGATCAGGCCATCTTCCGCTACCGAATTAATTTGAGTTTGCTCCGGTGGCCGAGTCAGCCCGATTTGCTGAAACACTTGATCGATGCCGTGTCCGGCAATCATATGAAATCCGCGCTGGCGAGAATTATAAAATGTGGTGGTGTAGGTAGTTCCTACTAGTGCCTCTTGATAGGCAGCAGCCAGGGTCATCACCCGCTGCTCAAAGTCTGCCAGCCATGTCTCTGCCTGCTCTGACTGGCCCACAATCTCGGCAATCAGGCGAAAATTACCTTGCCAGGGCTGCCGCCAGTCAAGGGCAACCGTAGGGGCGATTTGGCTAAGCTGGGAATACGCGGCTTCGATGGGCACAGCCGTCCCTATCAGCAGATCGGGCCGTAGGGTGCTAATTTTTTCTAGGTTGATATTGCGCCTTGAAGGGAGCATTTCGACCCCCTGCATTTGATCTTTTAGATGTGAGTGCCAGGCGGTGCGGCCAAAATTGCGATCGTCGCCAGCGGCCGCCAGTGGTTTAACCCCTAGCACAAGCAGCGCCTCTAGCTCCGAAATGCCTGTAAGGGCGACAATCCGCTGCGGGGTCTTAGGCACCTGTGCGGTACCTAGGGCGTGGGTAATGGTGTGAGTCTCAGCGGTAGAAACTGTTTTAGGAGAGGAAGCTAAGCTAGCCCGACGACGGCTACAGCCAACTGCTAGGCTGAACATACCGGCAGCCAAGGGCCAAAATTCTCGGCGGGTGAGAGAACCTGGAGGGCGCTTGAGCATAATGGGCCAATATCCCTCTTAAAACGTGATTGAAATCGATCCGACAACGGTAAAGGGTTGTCCGGGATTGGTGCCACGGCGCAAGACACCACCGGTAAAAAATTCTTCGTCAAAGATATTCTGGAAACTTAGACCAGCGCGCCAGCGATCGCTGCGGTAGAAAATAGACGCATCGGTGCGCCAGTAGCTATCCAGTCTAAAATCATTTTCGAAATTACCAAACCGCTGATCGACAAAAAAGACGCCCAGCCCAAAGCCCAGTCCAGCCAAGTCGCCAGATTGAATTTCATAGGTGGTAAATAAGCTAGCCGTATTTTCTGGCACGTGGGCAGGCGTTGCTCCGTTCGGAAAATTTGGACTCTCTGGAATATTGGCATTGAGCAACCCGTAGGAGGCCGCGATATTCCAGCCTGGCAGAATTTCCCCCTGCACCGTGAGTTCAAGCCCCTGACTGTTTTGCTGGCCAATCGGCAGCACAGCGTTAGGGTTGTTTGGATCGGTAACGGCCACGTTTCTAAGCGTCAGGTCAAATAGAGCCAGCGTCGCGGCCAAACGCCCGCCTAACAGCTCCGCCTTGACGCCAATCTCAAACTGCTCCGCCTCCTGTGGATCGAGAAAGTCTCCGGATGCGGTCGTTTGTTCAAGGGTGTTAGGTGTAAAAGAGCGACTATAGCTCGCGTATAAAGACAGCGGCTCAACAGGCTGATACACCACGCCCAGGCGAGGACTAAAGTTGGTAAAGCTCTGATCTTCTTCAGAGCCAGGGGAGAAAGCCAGCCCTGGAATAAAGATGGGTGCCGCCTGGGTGCGCTGATTGATAAAGTCAAACCGCCCGCCCAGCAAGAAGGTCAGATTAGGCAAAACCTGAATTTGATCTTGAAGGATGATGCCAAACTGCAATAGGTCAGACTCTGTATCGGTGAGTGTAAAAGGAAGTGGGGTATTGGGTTGGTCAATCAGGCCAACAACCGGATCAAACAGGCTAACGACAGGAGCCAAATCACCGGTCGTCACCTGGCTAAGGCTAGAAAATAGGATATCGAATCCCAGTAGCACTGTATGGTCAATCGACCCGGTCGTAAATTCTCCGATCAGCTCAGTCTGAAAATCAAAGGTTTTAACCTCGCCGTCGTTGCTAGCGAAGCCTCGAACGACAATACCAGCCGCTTGGTTGATGCCGCCTAGCGCTTCATTAACCTCGGCACGGAGATTAAAGAAATCGGTATTGCTGTAGCGGAAGCGGTTGCGGAGCTGCCAATTGTCGCTGAATTGGTGCTCTAGCCGATAGCCAATATCTAGGGTTTCAAACTCGGCAAAGTCACCAGGCTCACCAAAAATGGTGTTGCGCGGCACGTCTACAACCCCATCGTCAAAGGGAAAAATACCCCGGTCGAAGGGACGTCTATCGCTCAGATATTCTAAATCGAAGGTCACAGTGGTGCGATCGCTCGGTCGCCACTCCAGAGTAGGCGCAATAAACAATCGCTCCACGTCCGTGTCAAAATTGCGAAACCCGTCGCTCCGCTCATAGGCCACATTTAGGCGATAGAGCAGGTCTCCGGCTGCGGTCACGGGTCCTGTAATATCGACGGTGGGGCGAATTAGGCCAAAGCTGCCCACCTGAAGCTCGGCCTCTGCAAAAAACTCTGATAGTGGTCGCTTTGTCACCAAATTGACAACGCCGCCAGGCTCAATGCTGCCGTACAAAATCGAGGCCGGACCGCTAAGTACCTCGATTCGCTCAACGTTAGCTATCTCCTGAAAGGCTTGCCGCGCATTGATAACAGTAGATCGACGAAAGCCGTCGCGCAAAATTGTCAACTGATCGAAGCCACGGACGATAGGCGCTTCGCTAGCCCCCCCAAACTGGTTGCCCTGCACTGCGTTGGGCACGTTGAGCAGGGCATCCTGTAGGCGAATCACCTGCTGATCTTCTAGCAGCCGCTCCGGCAGCACCTGAATCGTCTGGGGAATTTCAAAGAGAGAGGTATCGGTGCGGTTAATGCCAGTAGTTTCAGGCGCTAGGTAAGGGGACTCTGCTGCTTCTCCGGTGACGATTAGACGGATGGCATCCTCTTCTTCCTCAGCTGAGTCTGCTGACGGCAGCGGTTCCTCTTCGGTGGGCGGGGCCGCCGGCTGATTGGCGATCGCTTCCCCAGTTGCCACGCCTACTATTAGCTCGCCATCAGCCTGATTCACCTCCACCGCAGGAGCCTGCTCTTGCCCAACCACGGTAATGCGAACGCTGTTGCCATCTAGCGGTGCGATTTGAACCGAGGCTATCCCCGCCACCGGATTGTCTTGCAAAATCGAATCGTCAGTCGCCAGATCTAGCTGCGTATTAATCAGGTCAATAATAACGGTTG
>JBCDFX010000419.1:0-3974 GCA_039177155.1 Cyanobacteria bacterium P01_H01_bin.119 | reverse complement strand
TGGGCTTTGAGTTGCTCACCGAGCACATGAATCAGTTTTACCGCCCACTTGGTCAACGGCTGCAATCCAGGCAGTTCTTTTCCTCTGCTGAAAGTGACAGAAGAGGGATATAGCTGGCGCCAAAGCAGATAGGCTGAAACTATGCTGAGTTTGAGAGCATCTACCCGGCTGCGTTTTGCGGTTAAAGCTGACCAAAACCTTTTTTGTTCTTCTTCTTTTTCTTCTTCTTGCCGCCGCCGCTGTAGCCGCGAAATCCCGGCCGTGGCCCGCCACCCATTCCCGGCATTCCGCCCTCCATACCAGGGAAGCCCCCCATTCCGGGCATCCCACCGCCCATTCCCGGCATCGCAGGCATTCCGCCCCCCATTCCGGGGAAACCGCCCTGGCCCATCTGCTGCATCATGGTGCGCATTTTTTGGAAGTCGCTGACCAGCTTACCGATGTCCTTATCTTTATAGCCGGAGCCTTTGGCAATGCGGGTGCGACGGCTGGGCGATTTAGAGAGCAGTTCCGGATTTTTGCGCTCCTCGCGGGTCATAGAGTTGATCATGGCTTCGGAGCGTTTAAGCTGGGCTTCTCCTTGCTCCAACTGCTCTGCTGAAATTTTGTTGGACATGCCCGGAATCAGCTTCATAATGCCGCCCAGGGAGCCCATGTTTTTCATCAGCCGCGTTTGCTTTAAAAAGTCGTCAAAGTCAAACTTGGCCTCTAGAATCTTGCTTTGCAGCTTTTCAGCATCGGCAATATCGACTTCTTCCTGGGCTTTTTCTACCAGGGTAAGCACATCGCCCATGCCTAAAATTCGCGAGGCCATCCGCTCGGGATAGAAAGGCTGCAGGGCCTCTACTTTTTCGCCCACGCCAATAAATTTAATCGGCTGCCCGGAGATACGGCGCACGGAGAGCGCCGCCCCACCCCGGGAGTCGCCGTCCATTTTGGTCAAAATAGCGCCGGTAATGCCGATCTGCTCATGGAAGGTGCGAGTCAGATTGGCAGCCTCTTGCCCGGTCATCGCATCGACTACCAGCAGCACTTCGTGGGGCTGCACGGTGTCTTTAATCTGGGCCAGTTCGCCCATCATATTTTGGTCAATCTGCAGCCGACCGGCAGTGTCGATAATAACGGTGTCAATGCCGTCAGCTTGAGCCTTAGCGACCCCCTGTTTGGCAATTTCGACCGGATTAGCGCCGCTGCCCAGCTCAAATACGGACACATCGATTTGTTTGCCTAGGGTAATCAGCTGATCGATCGCGGCGGGGCGATATACATCAGTTGCCACCATTAGGGCGCTGCGATCTTGTTTTCGCAGGTGCAGGGCCAACTTCGCCGTGGCGGTGGTTTTACCGGTTCCCTGCAGACCAGCCATCAGCACAATGGTGGGGGCGGTGTCGGCTTTGGCCAGGGGCTGATTGGTTTCCCCCATAATGCCAATCAGTTCATCGTTAACGATTTTGATGAACTGCTGGTCGGGGCGGACGCCGCTAATCACTTCTGCGCCGACGGCTTTTTCCTGCACGTCGGCAATAAAATCTTTGACCACCTGCAGGTTAACGTCGGCCTCTAACAGGGCGCGGCGCACTTCTTTAAGGGCTTCCTGGACGTTGGTTTCGGAGATTTTGTCCTGGCCACGGAGCTTTTTCCAGGCTCCTTCTAAGCGGTCTGCAAGGGCATCAAACATAACTCAAAAAGTAGATAAAGTAATCGGGCAAAGAACGGCGAATAACAGCGATTGGGAGCAGACTATGCTAAGTGTGAAGCATAGCAGGAGGTTAGTGGACTAGAGCCGGTAAAAGATTAAACACTGACTGGCATTGCCTGGACATGGCCTATGCTTAGCTGGGTTGGAGTGAACGGTGAGCGCCGACGATAGCTGCCCTATAGGAGCATTTACACTCGTCAAGGCTGGTCAATATTCGTGGCTTATCTATTCTAAAGGCTTTAGATCGAGTCCTCAAAGGCAGATGCACGAGCACTATTCAAAATGACTTCAACAACACCGTCATCTGCTGACAGTGGAGTGACCTGGACGGGGTCGTCTACTTCTGCCGCGGCAGAAGCTGAAGCCGAGCAACAGATTGGGCAGAGCGAAGCCACTGCGTCAGCGCTCAAAGCTTGGCTAGAGACCCTGCAGCATCAGAGCGGCTTGCCGATGGCGCTGGTGTCCGTGAGCGATCTGGCGGTGCAGTTTATCAATGATGCGTTTCGGCAAATTTTGGGACTGACCGAGGGCAACGCAATAACGGATTCAGCGGCGGGGCTTCAGCTTTTGAACATGCTACAGCCTGAGGATCAAGTCAAGCTGGTGGGGCTGTTTCGTCGTCATATGCTGGCCCATGCACTGGCCTACCATTACCAAACGCCGCATCTGGTTGATGCTCACCTACTGACAGAGCCTATTTTGGTGCAGGGGCCGCAGTTTCACCAAACTAGCGCAACGCGAATTATTGAGCTGCGTCACGGCAGCGATCGCGTTCGTATAACCCACCTCAGCCCAGATTTGGTAGCCGATTTGGAGCGCTGCTTTTCTCAACCGCCCACCCAGGCGGCGGTGATGGCCCAACTGCTTAATCCTGACTCTCCCTTGAGTCAGGTGCAGCAAAATCTGGAGCGCGATCGCTATCGGGCCGAGGGGCTGATGCTGCTGGAAGGGGCTGATGTAACAGAGCGAGAGACCCTGCAAACCCTCTCAGAGCTACTGCTCAGCGCTGAATCGGTGCTGCAACCCCAGCGGTTTGTTCGCGCTAATCGTTTAATCAAAGCGCTGTTTCGGGCCGACGATACCCTGGTGCTGAACGCAGAAAATAACCGCACTACCCTGTTTTTAGATCTGGAGCAGGCCGACTGGCAGCCCTATCACTATCGCAGCCGTCAGCTAGCGCACTCTACCTTTGTCAAGGCGGCTCAATCGGCTCAGGTGTTAAATGTCCCTGATCTGGCTTTAATTGAGCGCACCCCGATTGAGCAGACCCTGTATGAGCGAGGCTGGCGATCGCTGCTGCTGATTCCGCTGGTAGTAAAAACTTTGAAAGGCCGCGACAGCCAGTGTAACCTCCTGGGGCTAGTGGGGGTAACCAGCGATCGCCCCTATGCCTTCCATCCCCAGGACTGCCGCCACGCCAAGGCTATCCTGCCGGCCCTAGCAGCGGCGATGCGCCACAGCGTCCGCGATCGCTTTACCAATATTCACCCCTCTGTGCGCTGGCGATTTGAGCAAGAGGCCGAACGCCGCAGTTGGGGACTGCCGCCAGAGCCCATTGTCTTTACCGAGGTGTATCCCCTCTACGGCATCTCTGACATTCGCGGCTCGTCTAATGAGCGCAATCGCTCGATTCAAACCGATTTACTGGCTCAGTTTGAGCGGGCTGTGGCGGTTTTGGATGCCGTCTGCGAGGTTCAGCCCAACGCCTATGTCCAGCAGCTGCGGCTCGATATTCTGGAGCAGCGGCAGGCCCTAGCCCCGGGCATTACCGTCGATGCAGAGGTAACGTTTATTCGCTACCTGCAAGACGAGATAGAGAGTCACTTTCCCACCTTTTGTCGGTGGGGTGATCGGGCTAAAACCGCCGTTGAAGCCTATCAAGCTGCCTGCGACCCCAATCAGGGCTGCGTCTACGACGCCCGCGCCCGCTACGACACCACCATCCATCAAATTAACGCCCTGCTGCGTGAAACCTGGAGCCGTTGGCAAACGGCTATGCAGGCG
Organism: Cyanobacteria bacterium P01_H01_bin.119; assembly: GCA_039177155.1. GTDB lineage: Bacteria > Cyanobacteriota > Cyanobacteriia > Phormidesmidales > Phormidesmidaceae > JBCBZT01. The sequence goes on along the minus strand of JBCDFX010000419.1, from coordinate 271 downwards.
ATTACCCCCCACTACTGCGACGTTGAATCGACAGACGGCATCGATCATATGGTGTATGCGGGAAAATCCATCGATTCAAATTTTTCTAGATTTCAGCTCGATAGTTTGCGCTATGAGCAGCTCCGGGCCGTGTGCCACTGTGCCCGCATCTGCCTTGACCTTAAAAACCGCTTTGACACCGATATGGAAGTGACCCACCTGGTGCTGGTGCAGGATTCCACCGTTGATATTACCCACGACGAAGATACGGAGCGCTTGTTTGATGTCCGCG
>JBCDFX010000418.1:0-3992 GCA_039177155.1 Cyanobacteria bacterium P01_H01_bin.119 | reverse complement strand
CTCCTCCAAACCCACTCCCTCACCCTCCACCCCAATACCCCCTACAGCGATCTAACCCTCAACCCCGGCGAAACCAACCTGCTCAAGGGCGATAACGGCAGCGGCAAAACTACTCTCCTGCGGATGATCAGCGGCTTGGTAAAGCCCACTGCGGGCAGCATTGACTTACTGGGATGCCCGATTGTCAGACAGCGAATTGTTGAAATTGCTCAAACCGTCGGCTTCGTTTTACAAAACCCTAATCACCAACTCTTTGCCGACACCGTACAGCAAGAAGTACAGCAGCCCGGCATTTCTGCCTCAACGGCTGATGGCATTTTGGCTCAACTCAACCTCAAGGAACGCGCCGAGCAGCATCCTCAGTCTCTGTCTCAGGGACAAAAGCGTCGCCTCGCCCTAGGCGCTGTTCTCGCCAGGCAGCCAAAACTATGCCTTTTAGACGAGATCACCGTCGGTCAATATACTCAATCTCTACAGCTAATGCTGAATTTACTGCAAAGGTTTACGGGCTCAGGGGGCACGCTCCTGCTCACGAGTCACGACCCGGCTGTGGCAAAGGCATTAAACGCAAAGATTATGGAAGTTGGGAAGAAGGGAAGGTAGCTGGCCGGCGAAAGCTGGGACCATGTAACCCACCTGAGCATCTGCCTTTAGCTGGTTGCAGCGCTAATTCAGACGGGCAAAGTGAGTCTGAAGTTGCCGTGCCGCAGCTTAAGAAGGGTCATACCCCCGTCAAATTCTCGGTAGGTCAATAGACTCAACTGGAAAATAAGCCGATTTTTGCGGATGTAACCCGTAATTCAACAAAATGAGTGAAGAGATATAGAACGAGATATCAAGGGTTTTGGCTTTTTTTTAGGTAATTACCCGTAGATCGCTGAGGAGGGGTACGGAGAGTACCGTAGATCAACGATGGTCTCAAATAGGGGGAGTCTGGAGAATGAATTCAATCGATGATTTCGCTCGACATAAGGTATCCCGCAGATATGTCTAATCAATCTTCCTCCCTCCGCTCCCGTGGCATGGAACTGCTGATGTCCTATAAGCAGAATCCTTCCGTTGGCCTTCGCAATAAACTGGTTAAACTCAATGCTGGCTTGGTTCGGAAAATCGCCCACCGGGTTAGCCACCAGTGTTCTGAACCCTATGAAGATCTAGAGCAGATCGGCTACTTGGGGCTAATCCGAGCGATTGAGCGTTTTAACCCCAACCAGGGCTGCGCTTTTAGCTCGTTTGCGGTGCCTTACATCCGCGGAGAGATGTTGCACTACCTCCGCGATCGCGGCACTACTGTTAAAATTCCTCGCCGCTGGCAAGACCTGCAAAAAGAGGGCCAAAAGAGACAGGCTGAGCTGGTTCGCGATTTAGGGCGTCAGCCTAACGACTTAGAAATGGCTGCAGCTATTGGTATTTCCGTCGAAGAGTGGCGCGAAGTAAAGCTGGCAGGCAAAAACCGGATGCCTTTAAGTTTAGATGCGACCGTGTGCCAGCAGATGGATTCTTCCATCACTCTGGGTGATACGCTGCCTGACGCACACTATCAGTTGATGCAAAGCTTAGAAGAAGACCGTCAGCAGATTCAGCGGGCGCTTAGCCAGCTCGAAGACAAGACCCGATCTGCCATTGAGTTTGTCTTTTTCAAAGGAATGTCTCGTAAGGAAGTGGCCGAGAAGATTGGCGTTAGCCCAATGACCGTCACCCGTCGGATTCAGCGGGGCATTGATCAGATGATTGTGTTCTTGCAGCAGCCTCAGGTTCTACAGAGTGATCCTTAAGGGGCAAGGTTGGAATTGACGTTACGGCTGTCGGATTCGCCATAAGCCTAGGAGTCTGAAACCAGGATCTTTGGCAACGACTGAGCCGGAGTCGGGTGCATCGAATCGTTCGGTTAGGTTAAATATCGATTATTGAGGGAGTTGCCCATTGGCGACTCCCGTTTCGTTATTAAGGACTGTCTGAGAACAGTGCTACAGCCTGGAAGTTTTTGATAGTCTGAGGGCTACTGCTGTTGAGTTGGCGATCGCTCAGTATGCCCTCCCTCAAAATACCCCAGTCCACCGTTCACCCCCAGGGTCAAATAAATCAGGGTCAAACGGACCACCGTTTTGATGTGCTGCAGCAGCAGTTGAGCGATCGCTGGCAGCATGTGAACGAGTTTGACACTGAAGAACGACATATTGTTGTTATTCCTTCCCTGAGCCTGGATCAGCAAGAGCTGCAAAAAATCGCCGGCGTACATCACTACGAGGAGCGGCTGCTGTTTGCCCTAATTCGCCTTCGCAACCCAGAGACCCACGTCACCTACGTCACCTCCCAGCCGCTCCATCCCAGCATTGTCGATTACTATTTGGAGCTACTGCCAGGGATTCCCAGCTCTCACGCCCGCGATCGCCTGCATTTGTTTTCGACCTACGACACATCCATCAAGCCGCTAACCCAGAAAATATTAAACCGCCCGCGGTTAATCGAGCGTCTCAGGCGGCAGATTAAGTCCGAGCGAGCCTATATGACTTGCTACAACTCCACGGTTTTGGAGCGGGAGTTGGCCCTTAAGCTTAATATTCCACTGCTGGCGGTTAGTCCTGATTTATTGCACTGGGGAACCAAGTCTGGCAGCCGTCAAATTTTTGCTGAGTGCGGGCTGCCCCATCCAGACGGGAGTGAACTGGTCTGGAATAGCGAAGATCTGGCAATCGTGGCGGCAGAGCTGTGGGAGCGCCAGCCTCACCTAAAACGGATGGTGATTAAGCTAAACGAAGGATTCTCCGGTGAGGGCAACGCGCTGCTTGATCTGCGCCCCATAGCGGACTATGGGCCAGGGCTAGCGTCTCACCGGGAACGGGTTGGGGTTATTCGCGATCGCTTTGTCAGTCTACGCTTCCAGTGCCCGACAGAAATTTGGGAGCAGTTTCGCCTTAGGATTGGTGAGCTGGGCGCGATCGCTGAAGCCTTTGTCGAAGGGGACAAGAAGCGATCGCCTAGCGTACAGGGACGCATCACTCCCGAGAGTCGAGTTGAAGTGCTCTCTACCCACGATCAGCTACTGGGTGGCCCTGACGGGCAGATTTTTTTGGGATGCACTTTTCCTGCCGACCCAGACTATCGGATGTTATTGCAGGAGATGGGGCGTCAGGTGGGACGAAACTTAGCTCAAAAAGGGGCGCTAGAGCGATACAGCGTAGACTTTATTGCAGTAAAAGAGCCCGATGGCCCCGACCCAAAGTGGTCGCTCCACGCCATTGAAATCAACCTCCGCAAAGGTGGCACAACCCATCCTTTTATGGCGATGAAGCTCCTGACCGACGGCAACTACAATCCTGATGACGGTCAGTTTTATACGCCCCAGGGACAAATCAAGTGTTATCAAGCCTCTGATAATTTGCAAAAAGTCGCTTATCAGGGGCTATTACCCAGTGATTTAATCGACATTATCGTGAGTAAACGCCTGCACTTTAATACGGTTAATGCAACGGGAGCCGCCTTTCACCTAATGGGGTGTTTATCTGAGCATGGCAAACTGGGGCTAACCAGCATTGCAGATTCGCTGCCCCAGGCCAACCAGACTTATGAACAGGTGGTCTCTGCCCTCGATAAAGCAGTTGCTGTTGGCTAACGCAGTTGCTGTTGGCTAAAGGTGTAAAAGTCGTGAGGCGTTGTGCAATCTCTGAATTGCAAGTTTATTCAACAGTGAAGTATTGAGTTCTCAACGATAAACCAAATTCGATAAAATTCATAAAATCTTACCTGGCCTTAGGCCGGCCAAATATTTTCGTGCGGCAACCCGCAAAAAGATCTAATAGCCCGCCGAAGGGTTTGGACAGGTTAGGAGTCAGATAGTTGAAATATCAACTACTCCGGCGATACCGGGTGCGTTGAGCAATCTGACCAAAGCGATCTGAGCCGAGCTGCGATTCAGGCTGCTTTGATACCGGCTGATCTAACGATGCTTTGACTGTGAACAATCTGATCAAAGTTGCATCTATATAGAATCT
>JBCDFX010000417.1:0-3999 GCA_039177155.1 Cyanobacteria bacterium P01_H01_bin.119 | reverse complement strand
TTATTTGAGGACAGGGCACAGGTATTTCAGCGCCCAGGTACAGGTATTTTTGCCCTTGGGTACGAGTAATCTGTACTCACAGGAAGATCCCGGTGGTTAGGGCTTAATCCTCTATTTTCGGTGTCGCAAGAAATAAAGGATAGCTGCACTCAAAACCCAGCAGTTGACACTGTATTTCAGTTGGCCGGTTTGAAAAATGTAGCTAAATTTGCAAAATCATCTCTATTTAATTCACCAATCCCTAACACGTTCGCCAAACCTACCCAGTTGAATTCAGTTTTGACCCCTTGCTCCCCAAATACGGGGAAATCCGATACCGATTTACATGGCTTAACAGCTACCCGTAAAACTCACTACTTAAATAGAGCGGCAATCGAAACGGTTAATACAAAACAAGATTGCTCCTTTTGGAGGAACCTTATTTTTAGTATCAAACTTAGCGAAATCAACCCATTTGAGTACTCACAAAAGCGGTACTCAAAACCTCGCCTATAGCCCGCAAACCCTGATTAATTCAACGATTTACCTGAGTGCAAGAAACACAGGGCAGGGGCTAAAAAATGGCAGCGCACCGCCTCGAAAATACCCGTCCCCCTAACCTAGAAAAAATTTTATCCCCCCTATTCCCAGGGTTACAGACTTTGAGTGCAGCGTTAATCATTCAATAAACCCTATCGCGTTAGCAGACTGCAGTCAGCTTTAGCGCTGCTGCTATAACTCTTCCAACGCCGAACAACGAATCTTCATTCCGGCTCTTCGGCACGCTCACCCGCAACACCGCCAACTGGCTCAGTTCGAGCAGCTTAATCCCCGACGGTTGTTGTCTGGATGGCACCAGAGGCCCCTATTCCCACCCGATTTCAGGCGTATCCACCCTTGTTGGATGTCCCCAAAGCCTTATTCGGCAATGGACACATCCCCACCCATACACCGTGGAAATTAGCGTTGGGACCCGAAGATTCGAGTCAGCCCACCCCGTACACACACTCTCCTACTCCTTTAGTCAAACCCAGACGTTGCATCGCTTAGCACCACAACTTAGTTCTGTTAATCGTTCCGGCGATCAGAACAACCCACCTGTGTTTACAGGACTGGTGCATCGGTGCAACGTTCCTCTTTTTTATCTGGAGCTTAACTGGGTTTGCCGCTGGGAATTGATTGATGTGTATCCGTCTGCTCAACGACCTGCTAACATCCCCCACTGAGCCAAACCCATGACGCCACCGCCACCTACTGCCCTTGCTTCCGCGCCTACTGCGACGCCCGAGCTGGACATTACCTTGACCAAAAGCCAGGTTCAAATTAAACCGGCCAAGGTAAAAACGTCTGGTGGTGGCTGCGGCTGTAGCACCAAAAACGATAACGCCGCCCTAAGCGAGTCGATGAAGGCCCGCATCGAAAAGCACCCCTGCTATAGCGAAGAGGCCCATCACCACTACGCCCGTATGCACGTGGCTGTGGCTCCTGCCTGTAATATCCAGTGCAACTACTGCAACCGTAAGTACGACTGCGCCAACGAGAGCCGCCCCGGCGTGGTCAGCGAACTGCTAACGCCAGAGGAAGCGGCCCACAAAGTTTTGGTGGTTGCAGGCAAGATTCCTCAAATGACCGTGCTGGGCATCGCTGGCCCCGGCGACCCCCTGGCCAACCCAGAGAAAACCTTCCGTACCTTTGAGCTAATTGCCGATCAAGCGCCAGATATCAAGCTCTGCCTGTCCACCAATGGGTTAATGCTGCCCGATCATGTCGAGCGGATCAAAGCGCTAAATGTGGATCACATCACCATCACCATCAATATGGTGGACCCCGAAATTGGCGCCAAAATTTATCCCTGGGTTCACTATCGCCGCCGTCGCTATCGCGGGATTGATGGGGTCAAAATTCTCCATGAGCGCCAGATGGAGGGCTTACAGGCCCTGCAAGAGGCGGATATTCTCTGCAAAGTCAACTCGGTTTTAATTCCCGGCATTAATGATGAACATATGCCGGAAGTAAACAAGGCCATTCGGGCCCGCGGGGCATTTCTGCACAATATTATGCCCCTGATTTCGGCCCCGGAGCACGGCACCTACTTTGGCTTAAACGGTCAGCGTGGCCCCAACCCCAAAGAGCTAAAAACCGTTCAAGATAAGTGCTCCGGCAATATGAAGATGATGCGCCACTGCCGTCAGTGTCGGGCTGATGCCGTTGGCCTCTTGGGTGAAGACCGCAGCCAGGAATTCACCAAAGAGAAATTTATGGAAATGTCGCCCGACTACAGCCTGGAAAGCCGGCAGGCCGTCCATTTCAGCATTGAACAAAATCGTGCGGCAGTGGCGGAGAAGAAGAAAGCATCCGGAGGGGCGCACAGCCGTACGCCCGTACAGGGTAGTCCTAAGGTTTTGGTGGCCGTTGCCACCAAAGGGGGCGGCATTGTCAATCAACACTTCGGCCATGCCAAAGAATTCATGATCTACGAAGTGGATGCGACAGAGGCCAAGTTTATTGGCCATCGCAAGGTTGCGGACTACTGTCAGGGCGGCTACGGGGAAGAAGCGGCTCTCGAAGGCATTATCAACACCATTGCCGATTGCAGGGCAATTTTGGCGGCTAAAGTTGGCCCTTGCCCCCAAAAGGAACTGAAAAAGGTGGGACTGACGGTCGTGGAAGCCTACGACGTGATCGAAACCGTTGCCCGCCATTTCTATGACGAACATGTGCTAACGGCCTAATCGCCGGCACGACGGGTCACTCTCCCGAAAGAATCACCCTATTTTCTAATTGCCGACATGCGGCTGGCGCCTTTTCCTTTTCCCTTGTACCTAGCGGAGATGATGTGATGGTCATTTATTTAGACAACAATGCCACAACCCGGATCGACCCTGCCGTGCTGGCGGCAATGCTGCCCTATCTCAGTGACTTTTACGGCAATCCATCCTCTATGCACAGTTTTGGCGGTCAGGTTGGCGCGGCGGTGCAGACCGCTAGGGAACAGGTTGCGGCGCTGCTGGGCGCAGAAGATACGGAAATTATCTTTAATAGCTGCGGCAGTGAGGGCAATAACACGGCCATTCATGCTGCACTAGCCGCCCAGCCCGATAAGCGCCACATTATCACCACCGCAGTGGAGCACCCGGCCATTCTCAATGTGTGTAAGCACTTGGAGAAGAAGGGCTATAGCATCACCTACCTATCGGTGGACAGTCGCGGCCAGATCGATCTAATGGAGCTGGAGGCGTCTATGACCGGGGGAACCGCTCTGGTCACCACCATGTACGCCAATAACGAAACCGGGGTGATTTTTCCGGTGGAGCAAGCGGGGGTGATCGCTAAAGAATATGGCGCCACCTTCCACGTGGATGCCGTGCAGGCGGTCGGTAAGGTGCCCATTGACCTAAGCACCAGCACCATTGACCTGCTTACCCTCTCTGGCCATAAGCTGCATGCCCCCAAAGGTATTGGCGCACTGTATGTGCGACGCGGCTTTCGCTTCCGGCCCTTTTTGCTGGGTGGCCACCAAGAGCGAGGGCGCCGGGCCGGGACCCAAAACGTGCCCGCAATTGTGGCCCTGGGCAAAGCCGCAGAGCTGGCTCAGCGCGATCTGCCATACACCGCCCAGGAAGGCTGGCTGCGAGACTGCTTAGAGGAGCAACTGCTGGAGCTGATTCCCGACTGCCAGGTCAACGGTGGGGGAGCGCCGCGACTGCCCAACACCACCAATATTGGTTTCAAATACATCGAAGGAGAAGCGATTCTGTTTATGCTCAATCGCGAAGGCATCTGCGCTTCCTCGGGCTCTGCCTGCACCTCCGGCTCTCTCGACCCGTCCCACGTGCTGACGGCCATGGGCCTGCCCTACACGATTTTGCACGGCTCCATTCGCTTTAGCCTCTCCCGTTTTACCACTGAAGCTGAAATCCAGCATGTGCTGGCGGTGATGCCCGGAATTGTAGAGCGCCTGCGAGAAATTTCTCCCTTTAACAGCGACCAGGCTGACTGGCTGCAAGAGCGCACCGTCGC
>JBCDFX010000416.1:0-4004 GCA_039177155.1 Cyanobacteria bacterium P01_H01_bin.119 | reverse complement strand
CGTCAAGCGCCACGGTCAGCGTCATACAGAGAATCTGTAAAACCTCAAGAAATTCTGGGGCAAAGGTGCCTTGGCTAAACGCCGCCAGCACGCCCAAAACGCGATTGCCCGCCATCAGAGGATAGCCCGCAAAGCCCTGAATTTTGTTTGCCAAAGCCCACTGTCGATCTTTGACCCAGGGTTCCTCAGGCAGACGGTTACTCAAAAAAGGCACGCGGTTTTGAGCAATCTTGCCGACCTTGTAGGCCCCCATCGGCACCCGCGCAAAAGCCCCGTCAAGGTGCGTGTAGAGCCCTGAAGAGGCCACCAACCGCAAGGAGACTTGGTCTTGCTCTAGCAGCCAGATGCGGGCAAATACGCAATCAAATCGCTCAACCAGCGCATCGGTCACACGGGCTGCAATTGCGTCTGTGTCCAGCAGTCCGCTGAGGGTTTGAGAAACTTCATTCACCCGCTGCAAATTATGGAGCAGTCGGGCTGTGTCAAACAAAGAATGAACTTGTGGCACCGGGGAACGAGAGTAAAGACAGGGGCAATCAGCAGAAAGACACCGTTCATTCCTATTTCATACACAACTTGCACTTTCTATTTGTATCTAAATCTTCAAAATGCCGCAGCCTGCGAGATCCTCTGCGGCAAGGGCCAGGCCCTACAGAGTCCGGAATGCAGCCTTGAGAGGCCGAGGACACCGGGCTTTTAGCAATCTGAGCAATGGCAGCTAAACTGCCGATGCTGTAAGACCTGCCAACAATTCTTGGAATTCAAGCAGGACTTTGTAAATGCTAATGCTCGTCATCAATTAGTGCTAGAAGCCTCGTGAGATCAGCATTGCCGCGCCCGTCCTAACTTCCTGGACTAAGGGAGTTGCTCGAAAATAGCTTACCCAGTCGTTGGGGTTTGGCACTGCCAAACCCTTACAGCCAATTTGTGTTTTAGGTGGGTTATTTAATTGCAGAGCTCTAAGGGCTGAAGCCCCGGCTGCTGCAGCTGTGAGGTGCCTCTCCAGCAAGATCGCTGAGGCCAAAGGTCAACTGAGGCCAGCAGTTAGTATGCAACAGTTTTGATGGTCGCCGGTGTATTAAAATTTTGGCGATTTTGGGCAATTGCCTAAAAGCCCTTTAACGTGTTGCATCATGAGTAATCCTTCTCCCGAAGCGGCGTCCAAACCAGGCGCGATCGCTAATTTTTTTGATTTTGCCGAGCTGGACACCAACCTGCGCACTGAAATTATCGCTGGTGTCACCACTTTCATCACGATGGCCTACATTCTGGTGGTGAACCCCGGCATTCTTTCTGCCGCCGTTTTTTTGCAAGAGAGTGGTGATTTATTCGGTGAATTAGTCGTCGCTACCGGCGTCTCTGCAGCGATCGCCACCTTGATTATGGGCGTGATTGCTAAATATCCCATCGCCCTTGCCCCCGGCATGGGTCTCAACGCCTTTTTTGCCTTCTCCGTTGTGCTCGAACTCGGTATTGACTGGCGAGTTGCCCTGGCCGCCGTCTTTATTGAAGGCCTCATTTTTATTGGGCTGACTCTGACAAATTTGCGGGCTGCGATTATCACGGCTATTCCTGACTGTTTGAAGCGTGCAGTTGCCGCTGGGATCGGGCTGTTTATTGCCTATATTGCGCTGTCGGGCAACCCTGAACAAGGGGGCGCCGGCATTATTGTGTCTTCGGAAGCCACCATCACAACTCTGGGAAATCTGGCGCAGCCGGAAACCCTGATGGCCGTCTTCGGTATTTTGCTAACGGCGGCACTGGTGGCCAGACGCATCAAGGGGGCACTGCTGTGGGGCATTTTGGCCACGGCTATTCTCGGCTGGATTGTGCAAATCACACCGGCTCCCCAAGGCATTGTGGGACTGCCGGTATGGCCTCAAGATCTGCTAGGACAGGCTTTTGTCGGATTGGGACAAATTGGTTCAGCCGGCATCGCCAATTTCTTGGCCATTCTCTTTGTCTTCTTGTTTGTGGACTTGTTTGATACGATTGGCACCCTCTCGGGTATTGGTGTGCAAGCCGGATATATCGATGAAGAAGGCAAGCTGCCTCGCGCTAACCAAGCCCTGCTGGCTGATGCGATTGGCACAACTGCTGGAGCTATCTTGGGCACCTCGACGGTAACCAGCTACATTGAGTCGGCCTCTGGCATCACAGAAGGGGGGCGATCGGGCTTTGCCGCCGTGGTTTCGGCGGGCTGCTTTCTGTTGTCAATCTTTTTTATTCCTTTGCTGTCAGCCATTCCCGGCTATGCCACTGCCCCCGCCTTGCTGATTGTCGGCGTCTTGATGATGGGCAGCGTTGCCGGTATTCGCTGGTCCGACCCGGCGGAATCCATTCCCTGCTTTTTAACCATCTTGTTAATGCCGCTGACGTTTTCGATTGCGGAAGGATTGGCCGTGGGATTTATCGTCTACCCCTTAGTGAAAGCCTTTCAGGGCAAAGCCCATGAGGTTAATTTGGTGATTTGGGTGCTGGCGGCGATTTTTATCCTGCGGTTCGTCCTATTGGGATTGGGGATTGCCTAGCGAATGTGAGAGTGGCAGGGTGTGAGGATGTGAGGGTTGGTGAAGTGATGGAGTAATGGAGTGTTGGCGGAGCCTGCCCGGAGGGCTTTGGGGTGATGGGTGGGTGAGTAATAGGGTAAATAGCAGATAACCAGGAACCAAGCGCCAGGAACGAAGAACCAAAAACCAAGAACCCCTTTTTCCGAACTCTGACCTCTAACCTCCGAACTCAGTCTTGCATTTTGTATGAATGCGATCGCAATGTTTGTCACTCTTCCGCCGGCTTGGTTTAATACTATTCGAGCGGGCTCAAGCTTAAGCCTATTGAGACTGCCGTTCAGAACTGACGGGTGAACATTACAAAATTCCAATATTCGGATTTGTCGTGACAAAGGCATCATTGCATCAACTAGGTTCCGCCACGCCCCTAAGCCAGTCGCCGAAGGCCCTGGCTCTGGCGCTTTATCAGCAAAATGCCACTTTCATTAACCGCTATGGACGCTGGTTTTTGATTGCTTGGTTGGCGGCGATGGCAGACAGCAAGATTTTTTTGGCGCTCGCCACTAGCACCCTGACGTATCAATTCTTGGTCTCGGGTGAGCGCTTGCCTTGGCAACAGCTAGAGCCAGTTTATCAGCAGTTTTGCACGCGCCTTTCGCGGCTTGGGCAGTCGCCGCTGTTAGCTAGTACCCTGGCTTTTGCCACCACCTATGGGTTTGCCGCTGCCTGGTCGCAACTGGGCGGTAGCTGGGCAGCGATTACCCTTTTGGGTCTAGGCGCAGGCAATCTACTGTTCTTTTGGCGAGAGGTCAGCACGCATTCACCAACGACTCCCTCAGCTCTGTCAGAACCCACTACGGCGGAGCGGCTGGGTCCCGACTGGGATCATCTCACTGCTGCAGAGCCGGTGCGGCGGCTGTTGGCGGTGCGATCACTGCTGCACTGGTGTCTGGGTTCTAAGGCGGGGGCCAGCACTTATCTGCCCGGCACCGACGTGACCGTGCGATCGCATCTGGTTGACTGCTTTCGCGTCATGCTAATTCACGAGACCGAACCCATTGTGCGAGCAGCGCTGATTGAAGGCTTAAAGGCGCTGCACCCTAAGCCACAGCTGCCCGCTGGGCAGCCGGCAATGGCCCCACTTCAGTCAAAACCGCAGCCCGTGCAGATGCCGACAGTCACGCGATCTGTAGAATACGTCGAGCCTTAAAGTCCCGTCTTAAAACAACCTGGAAACTCCGGCTAGTTTCAGTCAGGTTGGGGTAGCCTAGCAAGGCAATCCAAGCAGTTTGCAACCCAGAATTTCTTGGAATAACTCGTTCGTATTACCACAGAAATTTATGACTTCATTATCTGTTGAAAGGCTCGCTGATCAGAAAAGCTTGCAGATGGGACAAATCCTTGAGCCGCTTCAAGATGGCAAAAGCCGTATTGAACTGATTTCTCATATGGGAACTGATTTAGATGTCGTCAATGATGCTAGAGCTAGTTTCG
>JBCDFX010000415.1:0-4008 GCA_039177155.1 Cyanobacteria bacterium P01_H01_bin.119 | reverse complement strand
CTTCAGCGTAGTGGGCAGTCCGCTCGCCACCCGAGGCGAACTAATGATTCGTCAAGAAGACCTGCAGCTTTATGCTGACGACGGCGCTGCACTGATGATTCGCGATCGCCATTTTTTAGGCCGAGAATATAAGTATTGTCTGCAAACCCCCTCTAAACAGATGCTTTATGTCCGTACCCCTATTCACACTCGCCTATCGGTTGGAAGTGGAGTGAGGGTTGAGGCTGCTGCTGAACAAATTCAATTTTTTCCTGAGCAATCCAATACTTCTACCCATCCTGAAGTTGCTGAACCGATTTCAGCCTGACAATAGAGTTACTTAGATTGTCTAAGGTAGAGGGCTTATTAGATTAGAGCATCTGTAGCTTTGATCAGATTACTCAATGCACCAGATATCGCTGGAATCGTTGATGCAGAAGCAACCTGACTCGCAACCCCGGCCAAACTTTTCGGCAGAGTGGAAGGCTTAAGCTGCGATCGCACTTATAGATTCTACCGGGAAGCCCGCCGCCTTCCAGGCCGCAGCGCCACCGCGCAGCACTGAAACGCTTGAAAACCCAGCTTGGCGAAGCTGCTCTGCTGCTGCTGTGGCTTCTTCATCAAGATCGCTGTAAATGTAGATGTCGCGATCGCGCTCTAAACTCGCCTCAACCGTTGCTAACAAATTCGCCTGAGGCATCGAAACCGCGCCACGGACATGCAAAAAATTAAAATCGGAGCGATCGCGAATGTCAATAATCGTGAGTGCAGGCTCTCCCCAGTCCAAACGAGTTTTGAGATCATAAACGCGAGACATTGCCTTTAAAGTCGGGGCTTTAGGAAATAAGCTCATGGATGGCTCCGGAATGGATAAAACGTCAAATAGCACAAGCTTAATTTAACAAAATTAAATATTTTTAACAATTTACAATATAGAAATTCCTCAATATCAGGACGTAGCAGCATCAATCCGGATAGGCCAGGCTGCGCTCAAGATTGGCCATGAAGTCGATATTTCCTGGATACTCGGCATTTTCTGGATGCTCCCCACGGTAAACAATCCGACCGGCATATTATCAATACTGCGATTGTCCCGATTAAAACGGCTCTACAAAATAAAAACTACGTATATTTACGAATGTCGTCTGCAGCTGTACTTCCAGATCAAGCACCCCAGATTGGCAATAAATTCGCTGACAGTCTTGATGCATAGGGCTTAACCGTCTTAAGTATTTAGAAGGTCAGGGCTGTAATCAGCTCAGAATCTTCATAGGAATATAAAGGATTGATATTTAGGGGCTCCGTAATAAAGCCTACATAAACTTCGGCAAAAACACTGGCAGACCCCGGGGCAATATTGCTTTTATTGAGAAGACCGCCGGAAAGCACGCATGCAATCCATCATCAGTGGTCATTCGTTTGGGTGCAGACCAAAGATTGCGTGTGTTCCACGACGGTATGTTTGCCGAGACATTGACCTTTACCCTGAAATTTAAGTATCACCATGAAACTGAAACGCAATTTGGCTATTGGCGGTTTGTTAGCAGGCGGCATACTCGCTGCTTCGGCTCCCGCTCAGGCTTTTTCCTTTACCACCAACGCAGACTTCTCAAATGCGCCCGATGGCAATATTTTTCTTGACTCCATCAAGGTAGACAATGGCCCTCTTGTTACAGACTTTTCCTTCGTGAACAGAGCCGAGATTATTGCCAATGATGCGGTTTACACCGGTACGGGGGCAGAATCTGAATCTGAAGGTGCCGCCAGCTCTGACTTAGGCGACAGCGCTACCGGTACCCGGGCCAACGACCCGACCGAGGCTGATATCGTATCTAGCTTGGGCAATAACAACCTGAACAATATCGTTGACACCGAAGACGGACAAAATTTTTCTGATCGTCGCGGTAATTTTGAAATCAACGTATTCTTTGAGTCTCGTGTTAGCCAGGTTTATTTCTGGGAGCGCGGCATGAATAGCGTCTTGGGCGTCCAGGCAATTGATGAAGATGGCAACGTCATCGGTAACTTCCTAGAAATTGGAAAATCAACTGTGAACGGCGGCTATGACCCCGGCAATGGCTACGAATGGGATGACGCAGGATTCGATATTGACACCCAGGAAATTTCTGGTTCTAACCAGCCTCAAAGTGTCGGTTCCTTGGGCTTAGATCTGTCCGACTTCGGTGTAAATACCCATATCGCCGGTTTGAAGCTGATTTCTGAGGCTCCCAAGTACAACGGTCCCGACTTTAAGGTCGTTGGTGCCAGCGTACCTGAGCCGGCAACTGTGGCGGGTCTGCTGATGGTTGGTGGCGCACTGGTTGCGGCTCGTCGTCGCAAGCAGGAGGCTTAGGGCACGTCTGATTCACGATAGCTTTGTCACTGACTAATTTGTCAGTGACTAATTTGTCGCTAACTAAATTGCGACGGCGGAGCTTTAGGGTCTTTAAGCTTCGTCGTCGCGCCATACTTTTTAAGCAGTCACGATTCGCCTTGCTAAACTGGTTTAACCAGTGTGAGGTGAGCCGTGTTTTTTAGCGTTGTCATTCCAACTTATAACCGCAAACCCATTCTTGAGAAATGCCTGCGATCGATAGAAGAGCAGGTTTGGACTGCGGAGAGTCCGGTCACCGATTATGAAATTGTGGTGGTGGATGACGGCTCTACTGACGGCACCGTGGACTGGTTGCGCCAGAGTGCTGCCGAGTTTCCCCATGTCAAACTGTTTTTGCAGGCCCACTGCGGCCCAGCCGCCGCCCGAAACCTGGGAGTAAGCAAGGCCAAGGGCGAGTTTATTATTTTTGTTGATAGTGATTTGGTGGTGCTGGAGGATTTTCTGCACTGCCACGCGGTGGCGCTGACCGAGGCCCAGAAAACACACAGCGATCGCGTTTTTACCTACGGTCGCGTGATTAACACCTGTAATTTTGACAACCCTACCTCAGAGCCTTTCAAACTCACAGACTTTTCCCAAGCCTATTTTGCAACAGGCAATGTCACGATCGCCCGCCACTGGCTTGAACAGGCTGGCCTGTTTGACACAGGCTTTCAGCTTTATGGCTGGGAAGATTTAGAGCTGGGAGTGCGCTTAAAGCAGTTGGGATTAACCCTGGTAAAGTGTCCACAAGCCGTTGGCTATCACTGGCATCCACCCTTTTCCCTGGAGCAAATTCCTCGCCTAATTGAAAAAGAAGTTGAGCGCGGACGGATGGGCATTTTGTTTTATCAAAAGCATCCTACTTGGGATGTGCGGATGATGATTCAGATGACCTGGATTCATAGAATTCTATGGGGGACGCTCACCCTTGGTGGCATTCTGAATGAGCGCACTCTTAAGCCTTTTCTGCAGTGGCTGATCGATCGGGGTAAACCACAGCTTGCCCTAGAAGTGGCTCGAATTTTTCTAAATTGGTATACCGTTCAAGCCGTCTATGCGGCCCAACAGGAGGTTGCCTCTGGCTAGGCGATTTGCCATCTGCCAGAGGCAATTTGGTAAGATGCAGTTCGTGCGGGGAATTAGCTCAGTTGGTAGAGCGCTAGGATCGCACCCTAGAGGTCAGGGGTTCGACTCCCCTATTCTCCATTACGCCTATTCTTCACCTTCAGAAGATGCGCCTTGATTTTGAGAATTATCAGATGGTTCGGCTTGGCTGCTGCCGGAGGCGTCTTCGCTGCTATTCCCTTCAGGAGCTGAATCTGAATTATTTGGATCAGGCAGGTCGATATTGACATCAGGCACGTTTACTTCGGGCAGTTCAATATTGGTGTCCGGCTGCTCGGTCTGAGGAGCCTGTTCAACCGTACCGTCAGAGCGCCCCAAGAAATAGAAAAGTCCAAATCCCAAAAGACCGAGCAAAATCACCAGCAGCGTAATAAAAAAGCCGCTGGTGTTATTTGCGGACTGCTGCGCCCGGTAGTTGGAGCGGAGCACTTCATTTTCTCGCGCCAACCGTCGATTGTTGACGGCTTCATTTTGCCGGGCCAGACGCTCACTGCGCAGCGTTTCGTTTTCTCGCATCAAACGCTCTT
>JBCDFX010000414.1:0-4012 GCA_039177155.1 Cyanobacteria bacterium P01_H01_bin.119 | reverse complement strand
GGATTTGGAGTTACTGCCGGATGACGGGCGACGCTATGAAGTGATTAATGGAGAGTTGTTTGTGACCCGTGCTCCCCATTGGAAGCATCAGAATGTGTCGGGGAAGATTGTTGCGGCACTGGAAAATTGGTCGGTTCAGAGCGATTTGGGTGAATCGGCGGTCAATCCAGGCTTGATTTTTTCCGAAGTGGATAGTGTTATTCCGGATGTTGTGTGGGCAAGTTATGAACGACTGGAGACGATGCTGGATGAGGCTGGGCATCTGGTTGCTGCGCCCGAGCTAGTCGTGGAAGTATTGTCGCCAGGAGAGAAGAATAAGCGTCGCGACCGCGAGGCAAAACTTAAAATCTATTCAACCTATGGAGTGTTGGAATATTGGATTGCTGATCGCGAACAGCGTAAGGTTGAGGTTTATCGGCGTGATCAGGGCGTGTTGAAACTTGCTTTGTCACTTTATGCCGGTGACGAGTTGATGAGTCCAGTCTTACCTGAATTTAGGGTGCAGGTTAGTCAGTTCTTTTAGGAGCCAACCGTGGCGGGGCGATCGCTGCAACTTTCTGAGCCAGGCCAGCAGCAGGCACGCCAAGCACTGACGTATTTGGGCTTGACGCAAAAAGCGCTGGCTTATGAGCAGGCGATCGCGTCCTGGTCAACGGTCAGTAAGTTCTTTAATGGCAAGCCAGTGGATCGCTTCATCTTCCAGGAAATCTGCGAGGTGCTGGAACTAGACTGGCAAAGCGTGATTACCACGGGTGGTGAGCAGGCAAGTGAGGGAGTTGGTGTAGAGGAGCCTCAGCCATCGCCCCCACCGTCGGTTTCAGCGGCTACTGATGCTTTGCTGATAGCGGTACAATCACAAGCGACTGCTGCCCGTGAAGCCTTGACCCCACGTATTTTAGAGCGCATTCCTAGAACCGTAGTGCGGGAAAAGTATCTGCCTGCCATTGCTCGGGGCGTAATTCAAGGGCAAGAACGGGTGGTGGTGGTGATTGGCCCAGCTGGATATGGCAAAAGTACGCTGCTGGGGGATTTGTACGATGAGCTGACGACGGCTGAGACGCCCTGGGTGGGTCTAGTGCTGTGCAGCAGCCTATCGCTATCTACTGGCTATCGGGGGTTTATGTCTTATGGGCTGGTGACTTCCACCTTTATGCCCATGGCCACAATGCCGACCGGCCCGTCCCAGAATCAGCAATCCATGGTGGCATCAGCCATAGGACAGAGTCTGTGCGGCGAGCTGCGATCAGTCGTTGAGGTGACAGCGGAACTCAGTCAAACCCTAGGGCGAGGGGTGCTGCTGCTGGATACGCTAGATCTGGTGATTAACCGCGATTTTGTGATTGTGTTTGGCACCCTGGTGCGGCAACTCGTGGCTGATGGCACCACAGTCGTCTTTACCTGCCGGGATTATGAATACAGCGACTTTCTAGAACCTTCTCATCAACGGCTACCGGGGTTAGCCCAGGCGATTGAGCGCTACGCAGTGCCCAATTTCACCACGGCTGAGATTCGAGCGGCAGCAGAAGCGTTCTTTCGTAAGCAGGATCCTGAACATCCCGAGCGAGGGATTGCCTTTGCCGATAACGTGCTGGCCCTGTCTGCCGATAACCGCTCCCTGCGGGATATTTTGGAAAATCCACTGCTGCTAGCCTTGCTGTGCGATCTATTTGGGCAGGAAGGCAACGTTCCTCCAGACCTGACGGTCAGTAAGCTCTATCAGCGCTACTGGCGCGAAAAGGTGGTCTATAGTCGAGTAGACCAGAGTCATTTTGCGCCTTTAGCACTCGCTAAAGAACGGCTGTGTTTAGATATTGCTCGACAGCTTTTCAGGCGATCGCAGACCCGACTACAGGAATCTTTTTACCAAGATGAGCTGAGTCTAACGGCAGAAACCATTCCTGCCTGCAACGACTTGCTCAGTGAAGGGGTGCTGACTCAGCTCGACTCGGGAAAGCTGCATTTCTTTCACCAGACGCTACTGGAATATGCGATCGCCTACTGGCTGACCCGCGAATCAGCCCAGCGCAGTGACTTTTTTCAGCAGGTACAAGCAGAAAATAAAACCCATTGGCTGCCGGTACTGCGGCAGTTTTTAGCGATCGTCGAGGAGGCAGAATTTGAGGACTGGTTACGACAGCTAGATTTGCACCCCATGGGCATTTTTGGTGCGGTGGCCTATGCGGCAGTGTCCCGCGATCGCCCCGAAGCTCTGCGGCACCTGCTGCCCATTGCCCTAAAACTGGGGGAGACTCACCAGCAGCGTCTCCGTCAGGCTTTAGCTGCGGCCCCGCGTCAGCTTATTGAAACGGTCTGGGATCTGCTCATCAGCCTCATGCAGGAGGCTGAACATGTCACAGCTAGCAACACCGTGCAGATGGTGGGGAGTTTGCTGGAGCGCTGGTGGCGATCGCTGAGGCCAAAGTTAGGAGCAACACTGGCGGCGATCGCGGCGCGGACGCCCCAGGTTCACGATCAGTTTCCCAACGGCTATGACGATCGCAGTCAGTTACTGGGATGGCTGTTGCAGCCTTGCTGGGCCAAAATTCAAGCGCAGCCAGACACAGCCACTCTAGCGGCTCTGCGGCAGCAGGTTCATTTACTGGGCCATGGCAGCTGCGCCAACTTGATCCAATGCCATGCTGCCGCATCCCCGGAAGTCCAACATGATTTATTGCGACAGCTATTGGCGGATCCGCTGCCCCGCTACGACGACATTAAAACGGCGCTGGTGGATTGGATCGCCTCGCTGCTGCCGCAGCATCTAGCGATGGCAACGTTTCCCCCTGGTCGAACCTGGGCCGAGATGCTTCATACGCTTCGTCCTAAAGGCTGGAATGTCATCTTGGGCCAGGCGGTGGGGTGTTGGGCAGGACGGGATCGTTCGATATTTGTGGCGATTTTAGAAGACTGTTTGTTTGGCCCACCAGCCCACATTGGCAGTAACCTCATTGCCCTCGAAGCCAGCCTGGAGGGAGAAGCGGGAGCCTGGCTATGTCCTTATCTACTACAGCTAGCGCCCGATCAGGCCACCGCTTTGAACTTTGGTGTGTTGCCGAAGGTGTTGCCCCTTGACCGGGTTGATCGGGTACCTGCCAACGACCATGAGCGGATGGCCCAGTGGTTGCGGCCCTATGTGCCCAGCCATGCCACAACCCTGTGGCGCTTGCTCAATAAGCTGGCCGATCAGGCTCCCACGGCGCAGCAAACCCTAAGGGAAATGGTTCCGTCCCTGCCACCCAAGCTACGTCATCAAATTGGGGTGCAGCTGCTACGCTTTGAGCCAATTGAGGCTCATCCGTCTCTCGCGACGGTGCCTAAAGGCGATCAGCAGTTTCTGCTGGGCGTGTACTGTCAGTGGGCAGCGACAGACCCTGCCGCCCTCACTAAGCTGCTGACCGCTGCCACCGGCAACCATAATGATGTCGCAGTGACCGCCAGTCGAGCCTTAGAGCAGGTCAACAGTGCTGCGCTTACCGTTGAGGCATTATTTCCCCTCCTGCGATCGCCCTTTACAGGGGTACGGGTTAATGGGCTTAAAGCTATTGCTAGCTTGAATCAGCGCCAGCCCCTCGCTGCTGCTGCGATGACTCGAATGGCCCTGGCCTTAGCGGCTGAGGCGAATGAGACCGTTGGTCGGTTATTTTGCAGCTTTGTGGCTACCTGGATTCGCCTGCATCGCTATGTTCCAAACCAAGTGCTGGCAACCCTTATGGGCATCACTCAGCGGTTAGCCAGTACCCACATGCTTGAAGGCGGCGCGGCGAAAGCGTTGGTTGCCGCGTTAAAGCAACTGGCATGGCCCCAAGGAGGAGAGATGGATATAACGCAGCTAGGGGAGCTGATTCGCTTGTTACTCAACAGTATCGATGTGGCTCACATCAAAAATGGCGAGTCGGATCTACTAGACGTGCTCTGTGCGTTTTATCGGCTAGAGACTGACTTTTTGGCGAGGGTGCTGGAGCACGATGGCGTGGCGTTTTTGGCCCGAGGCTGGATGAGTAATGTGTCGGTG
>JBCDFX010000413.1:0-4013 GCA_039177155.1 Cyanobacteria bacterium P01_H01_bin.119 | reverse complement strand
TACCCAGCAGCCATTCATCGGTTGGATTATTCTCCAGCGACTGCAGGGCACCGCCAGAGGTTTCAACTTTGCTGGGTGAAAAGCGCCACGCGGCTTGAATGACCAGTGCCCCAACAATGGCATATACGCCCCCTCGGGCTGCGACACCAAATCGCCCCAACCAAGTTGCCCAAGTCCGTTCCATCGGGCTCATTTTGTGGAGCTTGAGGTATTTACAAAAATCGGCTTTGATGGCGCGGTAAAAGTAGCATCCTGCCAGGCCGATAATGATTAACCCCACTGCGCCCATAACCCATCGCCCTAGAGGCTGAACCATGATGCGCAGGGCCCACTCCTGCGCTGTCCCACTGCTGTCGTCTTGGGCGGACCACAGCAAAATACGAACGGTTGATATCGCTAGGCCGCCATAAAATAAGCCGCTTATGGCATAGCCTAAGCGGCGGAAAAAATCGATAACGCTCTTTGTGCAGTGTTCTGGATCATAAATAGCTTGTACAAAGCGCCACTGCACATAGCCCCCAAAACCAATAATCAGCAGCACCAGCATAATTTGGCCAAATGGCTGACTGGCAAGAGCTTTAACTGCCCCTGTAGAGCCTTGAGGATCACCGCCCAAGTCTAAGGCAGCACGAATAGACAGTAAGCCGATAGTGCCGTAAACAACTCCTTTGGCGAGGTAACCCAGGCGAGCCAATATTTCAATCCAAAGGCCGCGGTGCAAGTTTAGGCTTCGGGAAGATTTCACGGAAAGGTTATTCTGCACTGCAACATGGCTTTGTTTCTAGAAAATATGCTAAGCGGGGCAATTTGTACATCCGTCTAAGGAGTTGATCTTGACCCTGCGATCGCCAATCGCCCAATAAATTTCTGATAAATCGCTGACGACTGCCGCCAAAATTGCACTGCCGCTCGGCATCGACTAGCTTGATGCAGCATCCGGCTGAAAGATTCGGGCACTCTACGAGTCAGCTTGCTTCTAGGTCACCCCCTCCGGCGATACTGGGTGAAGCGCGCAATCTGACCAAAGCTATACGCTTTAGCGCCTTATTGCAGCCAGCGATCGGCTTCTGCAAGCCGTTCAGATGGTTGACTTGCCGCTGCGCTATCCGCTGTTACACTCAGACGATAGCTGCCCTCTCCGGGGATTTCAATCGCAGCGATGCCAACGCTATATTGCCCATCGCTCGGTAAGGTTGCAGTCGCCGTTGCAGGATTTCCGTCCTCTGCCACGGCTGACGCGACGGCTTCACCCGTCGTTCCATCAAACAGCGCCACAAATGGGGTAAAGTCATCGCTCTCCACCGTCAATGTGACGACTTGACCCGCTTCTCCCTGAAATTCGTAGGCATCAAGCCGGCGGTTATCGTCTCCAAAAGTGGCGTCTCCCGCTTCCAGCTCTCCCTCAACGGCTAGCAACTCCGATGGGGCATCAGCCTGTTTAGTCTGGGCCGGTAAAATAAACTGGCTGTTTGGTAACAGGACTTTCCCCTGCGCCATTAGCGGCATCCCCGTCAGCATCACCGTTACTGCCAGCCCGATCCATCCCTTCATTGGCCTATTACTCCATCAAAGCCGCACCGCTAGCTTATCTTGCTGAGAGAAGAAAACTTATTCAGTTTTTATGAAAAGTCGATTGATTAAAGCTTTCGGCCTGGTAGAGAAACTGCCCCTGCCGCACCGTTGCTAGCACATCATCTGGCGTTACCCGCGTCACAACAGAGGCTACGATATGCCGACTGGCGCGCAAGTGGGGCTGATAAAAGTTTAGGGCCACAAAATCTGCGGGCAGTCCTGGCTCCAGATAGCCGTAGGTATCTGTATGGATCACGCCTTTTAGGTTGCTGGTCACCATCTGCAAAATTTTTGCCGGATCGGGTTCAACGGCGTTACCAAACTGGCTCTTAGCAACTTTGTAGGTAAAGTCTAGCTCTGCAAATAGGTTGGGGCTATTAAGCAGGCCGTTGTCGGTGCCCAGCAGCAAATTTGCCCGGCTGCGCAGCAGGGCGGCAATGGGGGCAAAGGGCAGTCCCAGATTGCTGTTGGCCCTGGGGTTTAGCACCACATTTACCCGATGGGTGGAGAGCAGATCGATTTCTTCGGCGTTGGCAACCGTGGCGTGAATCACCAAGTCAGGGTCGTAGAGCTCTAATGCTCGAATCAGGTCGCCCCGTCCGGTGATGCGTAGGCTTTCGCTGCGGTAGCCGTCGTTTTCTAGGCAGTGGATGGCCCGCAGTTTGCTTTGCTGCTGAGTCAGGGCACGAATTTGCTGCCAGGCCGGATCGGTAAGGTCGTTCATGGTGCTCTCGGAAAAGCCATCGGCGGCAGACAGGACAGATTGCAGCTCTGCGATCGCCCCTTCTGCCAAGGGAGCCTGATTTTGATTGAGTTCTTCAGCGGTAAAGGGCAGTGCATCAAACTGCCCTAGCACGACCGAACGAACGCCCGTTTCTTGGGATGCTCGTCGCAGCAGCTGACTACCGTATTCTCCCTGCTCCCGGAAGTCAATATGGCAGACGGTGCCCGTGCGGGCCATATAGCGCAGATGATTGACCAGGTGGGGATAGTGTTCGGCTTCGGAGCGTTTGGCCAATTCTCGGTATTTGTATCCCTCTGGGCGAAAAAATCCCTGCTCTAGGGTCATGCCTGTGGCGCCATCGGGCAGGCACGAGTCACCCATATGGGTATGGCTGTTGGTAAGTCCTGGAATCAGCACCAGGGCCCCGCTGTCGAGGGTTTGGCAAGGTTTTTGGCGATCGATGGCGTGAATAGTGTCGCCTTTGATTTCAACGCGATCGCACCAATAGGGCGTCAATTCTGGGCCGTAGAGCACCACACAGTCTCGAAACAGCATTGTTGTCCTGCCAATTGCATCAGTTTAGGGGCATCCCAGCTTTAACTGTGCCACTGCCTATCCTCAATGGCTACAACAACTGCTACAGACGGGGCTTAAAGTGGCGGAGACGCAGAGCGTTGCTGACGACAGAGACCGAACTCAGGGCCATAGCCGCCCCTGCAATCATCGGATTTAGCCGCCAGCCTAGAAGCGGATATAGGGCACCTGCGGCGATGGGAATAGCAATCACGTTGTAGATAAAGGCAAAAAACAGATTTTGGCGAATATTGGTCATTGTGGCCCGGCTAAGCTGCAGGGCGGCGACAACGCCCGATAGGTCGCCGGACATTAGGGTAATATCGCTGGTGGCGATCGCCACATCTGTGCCGGTGCCGATGGCAATGCCCACGTCCGCCTGGGCTAAGGCAGGGGCATCGTTAATGCCGTCGCCCACCATGGCAACTTTTTTGCCGTCTCGCTGAAGCGCCATAATCTGCTGGGCTTTTTGGTCGGGACGCACCTCGGCTATAGCGCGTTGAATACCGACGGCCTGGGCCACAGCTTCGGCGGTGGAGCGATTGTCTCCGGTCAGCATTACCACGTCTAGCCCCATTTTTTGCAGCGTGCGGACGGTTGCGACGGCGTTGGGTTTAGGAGCGTCGGCGATCGCCACCAGCCCAGCCGCTTTGCCATCCACTGCAATCCAGGCGGTGGTTTGGCCGGCGTGCTGCCAGGTGCGCTCCAGGGAGGCTAGGGTGCGGGTGTCAATCTGTAGCTCTGCCATCCAGCCACGGGTGCCGATATGCAGCTTTTGATCGCCAACTTGACCCTGAATGCCGTTACCCGCGATCGCGGCAAAATCTTTGACCGCGAGCTGATTAATCGCGTCAGGGGAAATCTGCTGGCGCTGGGCGTAGGCGACGACGGCTTCTGCTAAGGGATGCTCAGACTGCTGCTCTAAAGCGGCGGCGAGAGCCAAAAGGTGCAGTTCATCGCTTTGGACGCCGGCGACGGTGGCGTAGTGGGTGACGCTGGGAGCGCCCTGGGTTAGGGTACCCGTTTTATCGAGCACAAGGGTGTGCAGCCGGTGGGCCAATTGCAGGCTGTCGGCAGATTTAATTAAAACGCCGCTTTCCGCCCCTTTGCCAATGCCCACCATAATGGCGGTTGGGGTGGCGAG
>JBCDFX010000412.1:0-4028 GCA_039177155.1 Cyanobacteria bacterium P01_H01_bin.119 | reverse complement strand
TCAACTGTTTGAGCACCATGGCTATGCGGCAACCGGCATCAATCAAATCCTGGCCGACAGTGACACCCCCCGTGGCTCTTTCTACTTCCACTTCAAGGGGGGTAAAGAAGAGCTTGGTATGCAAGTTATCGAGCATCACCAGGTGGTATTCAGCGACAGAATGCGTCATCTATTCACTCAAGCATCAACGGTTCTCGCTGGGGTAGAAGGGGTACTTAATGCTTTAGCACAGCAAATGGCCGCGAGTGGATATCAGACAGGCTGTCCTGTCACCGCCATTGCCACAGAAATGGCAGGGCATTCATCGCAGCTCAGACATTGTGCAGAAGTAAGCTATGAAGCTTGGATTCACTTGATTGTGCCCCGGCTAATAGCTGAGGGGCACACAGCGGATCAGGCCTACTCCACTACCCGCGCCCTGCTGTGTGCCATCGAGGGGGCGCTGATTTTGTGCCGCGTTTACCAACATCGCGGCCCGCTAGATGACGTTAAGGGTCAGCTCAAGCGTCTTCTGACCGTCTAAAGCTCAACACAGGGTGTTTTCAAAGTAACGTACACGTAAATTCTTCTCAAAAAATATGCAGAACAGTCTACTGATTAAACAAGCCGTTGTCACCGGAGCCAACGGGTTTATTGGGCGTTGGTTAACAACTGCCCTGACCAAAAGCAATGTCGAAGTCATCGCATTCATGCGTAACGCAGCTCAAAAAATCGATGAACTCAAACAGTGGGTACAGCAACAGGGGGGCACACCAGCTCTAGTCACCGCGCTCGAATTTGACCTAATGGCGGATCAACTGGGCTTAGACGAATCTGGAATTGCGGCCCTGACCCAAGCAGACGTTGTTTATCACTTAGCCGCTAAGTTTAGCTTTGGTTTAGATCCCGCCGTGGCCCATCGGGCTAACGTTACTGCTGCCACCGAATTAGTCAGGCTGTGTGCCGGAAACCCTCGTTTACGTCGATTTATTCACATCAGCGGCTATCGAACCCTCTCACGGGCTGCCCAAACCCTCGACATTGATTCTCCAATCAGCATCGAGCGGTACTATCAAACCCATGGGGCCTATGAAGCATCCAAGCTGATCGCCCATGAACAAGTCTGCCAAGCTGCAGCAGCCTATCATGTGCCGTTGACCCGCATTAGTCCAGCTTCAGTCATTGGCGATAGTCAAACGGGGGCAACCCGTCAAATCTTTGGCCTAGCCGAAATGGTGAAACAGCTCTGGCAAGGCAAATTGCCAGTGTTGGTTGGCTCAGCCGATACCTGGTTACCGGTTGTCACCGTTGACTTCCTAGCCACCCTACTGGTGAGGTTGCCCAGCGATACCGCTTCGGTTGGGGCGCACTATGGGGTGTTTGATGACAGCACCCCTGTTTTGCCGAAGTTGATTACGCTAATTGCCTCCCATATGAATCGTCAAGCCCCCAAACATCGCCTGTCGGTCAATGCCGTTCGCAACTTACCCGTCACTTTAACGGGGGTCGAAAAGGAAGCCCTCTCTTTTATCAGCGACGATCGCTACGACCCTAAACCTTTAGCAGACTTATGTAAGCGCCTGAATTTAACCCTGCCACCACTGTTACCCAGTGTGACACGCTGGGTTGATTACCTGCTCGACACCGCTTTTCTTGAGCAACCCGCCCCCCTAAAACAAGACAAAACCATTGCCGGGGTACGGGTATTTGCCACGGGCTCCTTTGAGCAGGCAGAGGTGGTATTGCTGCACGGTATTTTGCTTACTGGGCAAAGTTGGCAAGCCGTAAACGATCAATTGTCACCCCCAACCCTGACCCTTGACCTACCAGGTTTGGGGCGCAGTGCCTACGGTGGGGGCAGACCAGATGAATGGATGACCGCAGCACTAGCGAGCCTCGATCGCTCACCCACAATTGTTGGCCATTCGTTAGGGACAGGATTTGCCCTTGATTATGCGGCAGCACATCCCGAACGGGTGAAGTCGCTCGTCTTGGTGTCACCTTTTTTTCTGCAACGTCGTCCGAGTTGGTGGAATCGTCAGGCGTGGCTGATGCAACAGGCGCTGCGGTTACTGGGTGCAAATGACTTGGCGGCTCAGTTAGACCATGCACCAGCGGCTCTCTGGCAAGATGCGTATCAGTTGCTGCAAAAGCCTGAGGTACGGCAACACAATGCTCAGTGGTTATCTTGGGCGGGGCAAGCACAGACACGAGCCCACTACCGTCACCTGTTGGCCTCGCTAGCTATCCCCATCACGCTGGTACACGGCACCCAAGATCCGCTGTTATTTCAACCCCAAAACCCTGCCATTCGCGACATTATTGCCATTGAAAATAGCGGCCACTATCCGCAAATGACCCACCCAACACAACTCTCCGAAACCATTCGACAGGCCATAAGCCAACAGTTGCCTGTTGGCCCAGAGGTCACCCGTTGAGGCCGAGCAAATCTGCTCGTCAAATCTACTTATCAATCCAACAGTGCTGACCAGATTGCCTAAGGCAACGCGTATCGTTGAAGTGTTGATTTTACAGGCAATCTGGCTCGCAGCTTGGTGTTAGTGCGATCGCGGATCTTGTAGGGTGCGTTGGCGCTAGCAAAACGCACCAAACCCCTGTGCTCCGCATTGCAAAACGCTTGAAGGGGCGGCTGACTAATAAAGAGTGATATTGCGGTTTGCCTTAGCCGGCTTCTAACGCAGCGAGTAGGGCGTTGAGCTTAAGCTGGATTTCTGCCGCTTCTCGGTCGGGATCGGAGCCGGCAACAATGCCGGCTCCGGCATACAGCGTAGCTTGGGCTGTCTCTAACAGAGCTGAGCGAATACCAACTACAAATTCGCAGTTTCCTTGATGGTCTATCCAGCCCAAAGGGGCCGCATAGCGCGATCGCTCAAAGGGTTCGTGCTGCTGGATAAAGTTACAGGCGCGATCGCCTGGCACTCCTGCTACCGCTGGGGTGGGATGAAGTTTTGACAGAATTTTTAGGGTTGGAGTTTGAGCCTTAACCTGCGCTCGAATCGGCGTGTGCAAATGCTGAATATTGGCCAGCTTGAGCAATCCCGGCTGGGTGCAATATTTGGGACTTAGGCCCAGCTCGCTCAGCGCCTGGGCGATAAATGCGACCACCATTTGATGTTCGTGGCGTTCTTTGGGGCTGTGCCACAGCTCGTCGGCCAGTGCCGCATCCGCCTGGGGCGAGCTGCCTCGGGGAGCTGAACCCGCCAGGGCATCGCTCACCAGTTGAGTGCCGCTAATGCTGAGCAGCCGTTCTGGACTGGCTCCCACAAAGGTCTGCCGCCCCTGACCAATGGAAAAGATGTAGCAGTCCGGGTAGTGGCGATGTAGATTGCCTAGGGCGGCAGTCAGTTGCGCTGCCGAGGCGGTTTTAACCACCTGCTGATGGGCCAGCACCACCTTGTCTAAGCGGCCGGCTTCAATTTCAGCTAGCGCGGCTAAAACCTGGCTGCGAAATCCTTCTGTGGCGTCCTCTGCTGTTGGGCTCTGGCGGGCGATCGCAGTTTTATTCAGCCGGGCTGACTGCCGGGGCAATCGCCACGGGGTATCGTCTTCGGCGCTAAGGTATGGCAGTTGGCGCAGATGGGACTGAATTAACGCCAGCTGATCGGCCAGGCGATCGCCAGGACTCAGCCGCAGATTAAACACAACGCGATACTGCTGCCCCTGCCGATTAATCAGCACTTGGGGCAGCATCACTTCCGGCATAGACCCATGGCTACCCACCGGGTTGGCGGTTTGCATTGAGAGCATTGGGGCCTGTCTTTGAGACCGTTCGTGAGGTTGGGCGGCAAAGAAGGGGAAGCCGCAGAAAAAGTACGGCCCGGTCAGGGGCCAGTCTACCCCATTAAAATTGGCAACCAGGGTGTGCCGCCGCCAGTTTTCGATCCACTGGCTCACCTGTGAAAAGCGATCGCCCGGACGCCAGCGCGCTGGCTGCCCAAATTCCCACTGGTCACTCAACCCATCACACGGAGCAAAGGCCAGCATCGCCTGCTGCCGGGCCGGATTTTCAAAGTAAAAGTGACATTGCC
>JBCDFX010000411.1:0-4035 GCA_039177155.1 Cyanobacteria bacterium P01_H01_bin.119 | reverse complement strand
TCCTCGTTTAGCATCAGTTCTTTTTTGCCCTGAACGATAACCGCAAGGGCAGGTTCATAAACGCTGCAGATATTTTTAGATGCATCATCTCGCACCAAAGATAGTGGGGCGATCGCTGTTGGGTGAGCTCCATTGCCTCTGCCCTCGGTATGCCGGGCAATACATGCTGCAAGTTTCGCGCAGCGATTAGCGATGTCCATCTCGGCGTGGTGTGTCGCTATCGCATTGTGATTAATGATTTCAATCTCCATAGTAGACCTCGGCTACCTGATCTGTTTATCAGCCTATCGCAGCGAACAGTCTCCCAGTCATCATTTGATTTGAGAGGATTAGGCAAGCATCTGACAGCTTTAGATATACAGTGCCGATTTCTTCAAGCCTAAGATAAATCCATACTGAATGGAGGCCAAAAGGATAAGGCAAAAATATGGAATCGCAGTTTCACGCTGGGGGAAATTCCCCATAGTTTTCAAAATGAATAAAGTCATGAAAAATAAAATTATAAAAATAGCAATTGGGGCAATTTCTGGACTCTTAGTCACTACAGCTATATCCGCCCAGACAGATTTCCAATGGATAGATGCATCACCCCTCCCCGCTGAAAGACAAGAAATCTATGCCGATGTAAGAAACGATAGGATATATACCCTTGGCGGCATGTCCGAAGGGGCACAGAACGTATCAGATAACTTTTTGGAATATGATGCCACCCGAGACGCTTGGACTGAACTAACCCCTTTACCAGAGGAACGACATCATATTGCTGTTGCCATTGTTGAGGATAAGCTATATGGCATAGGTGGATTTGAGGGAGGATTCCCTAACTGGGAAGCGCAAAGCAGCGTATTTGTTTACAACTTCAATACAGAAGAATGGGCGGAAAGTACGCCTTTGCCAGAGCCGCGCGGTGAGCATACGAGCATCGTCGTTGATGGAAAGATCTATGTGATTGGTGGTCGGCGTAAAAGAACGCCTGATTCTGCCAATTTCAACGATCATTTTGATACATCTAGCATGTTAGTTTTTGATCCTGCTACAGAAGTTTGGACGCCCGCCCCTGATATGCCTACCGCCCGCAATAGCCACGCGGCTGCGGTAATTGATGGGAGGATATATGTTGTCGGCGGGCGCCAGTTTACAGAGCAACCCAATGGGGAGTATGCCAGCGTAAACGTAGCCAGCCTTGAGGTGTATGATCCGGCAACAGAACTTTGGGAAACCCGCTCCCCTCTGCCCCAGGCCGCCGGTGGTATTTCTGCCGCAGTTGTCGATGGAAAGCTGTATGTCTTCGGCGGCGAACAATGGGTTCCAGAGCAGGCGATTATTGCTGAAGCATGGGTTTACGATCCGGCGCTAGACCAGTGGAGTGCGCTACCAGATATGGAAACGCCACGCCACGGGACGGCGGCAGGGGCGATTGGCGACCAGATTTACGTGTTTGGCGGAGCAACAGAGACCGGAGCCGGTGCTGTTAACATAAATGAAACTCTCCTAGTGCGCTGACCTAGTGCGCACTAGGAGCTATCGAGTCGCTGGACTCAACAGTGACAATATTTTGAACAATGACACAGCAGCCCATTTCCACAGCTAAGCTTACGGGCGTGCCAGAAACCCTGATGATTACGCTGTATGCCCGTTTTATAGAGACACAGCGTCCGTCACCGATTCTGAGGGATCCTAAGGCGGTCGAAATCGCTGAGCAGGTCGACTATGACTTTGCTAAGTACTCAAAAGGGTGGGCCAGTCAACTGGGTTGTGTTGTCCGCGCCAAAGAATTCGATCGCGTAGCTCAGGATTTTATTCGCGCTTACCCGGATGGCACTGTGGTCAACCTAGGATCAGGGCTATGTACTCGATTTACCCGGGTTGATAACGGCCAGATTCGCTGGTACGAAGTTGATTTTCCAGAAGTGCTTGAGTTGCGTCGTCAGTTTTTTGAGGAGAGCGATCGCTATCGATTGATTGCTCAGTCAATTTTGGACTTTACCTGGATAGATCAAATCGAGCGATCGCCGGCGCAGCCGATTCTAATCATCTTAGAGGGCGTCACGCCCTATTTAAATGAGGCCGATAACCGCGAGATAATTCGGCAGATTGGTGCCCGGCTAGCCCCAGCAGACATTATTTTTGATGTGTTGAGCCGCAAATCAGCCGAAAATTCAGAGCGGCACGATACCGTCTCCAAAACTGATGCTAAGTTCAAATGGGGCATTGATGATGCTAAAGCGCTGGAGACGTGGGCACCCGGCATTACTCTCACAGACGAGGTGCTCTTTCTAACTCAGTTTGCTAACCACCGCGATCGCCTTCCGCTGTGGGCCCGCTACATTACCTTTATTTTGGTTCCGCTGTTTAAAACCTCGGGGCGTATTCTTCAGCTACAGGTGCGCTCCGATCAGCAGTGATTGCCGTGAGTCCGCATAATAGATGAGGTTGAGTTGGTTTATTTTCAATGTTTTGGAACCGTGTTCGACAGGCAATTTATGCAGCAATGACCGTGGTTGGCTTCGTCTGGCCGCTTTACTTCCTAATACAGTTTATTACCGAAACTAATGGGGCAGGGTCTACTGGCTTTCAGCCGTTTGACTTGTCTACCTTTATTGCGCAGGTCTGGGCGAATACGGCCTCTAGCTTTGTTGCAGCGGATCTGACCGTTGTGCTGGTGTTGGCGATCGCGTTTATGGTGAGCGAGGGTCGACGGCTCAAGCTACGGTTTTGGGGTCTCTATATAGCTCTTATTTTCTTAATTTCTTTTGCCTTTGGCTTTAGCTTATTCATGCTTGTGCGGGAGCGCAAACTGGCAGAGTCGCCAGCGCCCGTTGAGGCACAGGCTTAAGCTTGCCATCGGTATGGGCCCAATTACCGTTTTAGGTTGCGGCAGTTGCTGCGACAACAGCGGGCTTGGCTTGACGCTGCTCTAACTCTGCAGCCAGGTCATTATTGCTGCGGTGAGCCTCCCAAGGGCCAGAGCCGTAGTGATCAATGCGCCACTGACCGTTTATATGGTTGCCGTCTTCTGAAAGGGTGCCGCTGTAGCTGATGGCGGTGTTATGCCCCAAAATATAGCGTTTCGTAAAGGTAATGCTGCGGCCCGCGATGGTGCCCACAGCTTTAGCTTCCCCCAGTGGGCTATCGTCGAGAATACTGCCGCTTAGGGTGTTTTTGGCTTGCACAAAGGTTGCTTCAAACCGGGTAGGCAAGCCGGACTGCCAGTAGGTGCCAAGCCACGCACCGTTGATATCTCCCATTGGCTGACTCCGTTGTAAGGTTAGCGTTATAGGGCCGCGTCGCTCCGTAGGATAGAAGTAGCCTTAACCGTTTTTACTCTAAACCATGCGTCTGTATCTTGTTTCTGCCCTGGTAATTGCCCTATTGGCGATCGCGTTTGCGCTGCAAAATGCCAATCTAGTGACGATTAATTTGTTTATCTGGCAGTTTCGCGGGTCGCTGTCCCTAGTGCTGCTGGCAACCCTGGCCATTGGGGTAGTGGTCGGGCTGCTGTTTTCGATTCCGGCAATTATCCGTCGGGGCTGGAAAAGCGGGCGCTTTAAGCATCAGGCGGAGAGTTTGGAAGGGCAACTGCGATCCCAGCAGGAATCAGCTCAAGCCGAAGCCGCCCGTGTAGAGCAGGTGCGCCACAGCTACGAAGATCTGCTAATGTCCCTCAATCTAATGGATAGGAAAACTGGACTGCTGCATCATAAAAGCCTGCCCCAAACCCTAGCGTCCCTGGTCGATCGGCTAAGCCACAACCCTGAAGATGGTCAGCGCCGTTCGGTTTGTTTGCTGCTGTTTCAGGCTGAGCGAGCAGAAGAAGAAGCCATTAATCCAGTTGAGGCACAGATGCAGCTTACCCAGCGAGCGATCGCCACTATTTTGCAAAAGAATGCGGCGGTGGATAGCTGGCTCTATAGCGACGGCCAGGGGCAGTTTGCCTGCACCGTTACCGGGCTGACCCTAAAGGAAGCCGGGCGCTATGGCGAAGCGCTCCAGGGCTTTCTGATTGACAATCCTTTAGCGCTGAAAGACGGCTCT
>JBCDFX010000410.1:0-4039 GCA_039177155.1 Cyanobacteria bacterium P01_H01_bin.119 | reverse complement strand
TTGGATTTTTTACCCAGAAGGGGTTGGCGCTCTTTAGGCATTTGCCCGGTCAATAAATACTGCCCAATGCGTTCAGCAATATCGGCCTTCTGTCCGGTTGATTTAAGCCCAGTCTGCTTGCAGTAAGCTACTAGCTCAGCCTTTAACCAATACCAGCGACGAAATTCGGTAGCGTTTTCTGGTGTTGGCCTAAATGTATTGAGTGGGGGACGCTGGGGCGGGGCAGCCATTGATTTAAAGCCTGGATTTAAAACCTGGGCAACGGATTGCTGCTTTGGGGCAGATTTGCTGCGATCGCCCGCCCCAATCTTTCCATAATTTTCACTTCTATACCTGACCCCCATCCAGCTCAGCTGCACTGATGACAGCCCCTAGCGCTCTGAGTCCAAAATAGCCCAAGGGATACGATTTTCTGCGGCCAGTTGACGGGCCAGGACCTCTGCGCCAAAGCGATTGAGATGGCTAGGGTCGGCAAAGTAGCCGTAGCGCGATCGCCACTGGTTGAGATAGTCCACCAGGCCAAACCCTTTGGCCGCGCTCTGCTGCTGTAGATAGCTCTGGAACCGGGCTTCGACTGGCCCTCGGGTTTCGTCTTGGTAGTCGTCGGTTAGGGGCAAGTTAATAAAGACTAAGGAAATACTGCGCGATTGCAGATAGCTTGCTAATTCCGTCAGGGCCTCGGTTTGACGGCCCTCTAGACGAAACGGAACGTAAGTATTGTCGTAGCGACCGAGAACCCGAGGAAACTGCTGATAGTAGGTCGCCGGGTTAAACCGTTCGGTTTTAGGCAAAAAGCCGTGGCTGTCCAAATTTACCAGGGGCGCTGGATTGGGCAGTAGCTGGCTGGTGCTAGGTAGGCTAAAGCTGGGGCGATCGCCGCGCCCTAAGCTCTGATAGCCTGAGGACTGAAGAATCGATTCGTGGGTGGCATCTCGCCGGGCGCTATTGAACGCCCGGGAGCCGTCGGCCCACAGTATTAGCTTGGGCAACTGCTCCGGGGTTAACAACTGCTGCACCATCCAGTTCACCACCTGGGCGGTGGCTCCATTTATTCCAAAGTTGTACACTCTGAGCCCGCGATAGCCGTTGTTTGCCAAAGCTGTTTCTAGGGCCTGGGCATCGATGCCCCACAGCACGCGTGAACTGCCCACCAGCAGTACATCAGGCACGCCCACTGCAGCAACGTAAGAAAGGTAGCCTATCAACTGCTGATCTAAAATGGGGCTACCCAGGGGGGGAAATACAGTGGGATATCCCAGCCGCTGGGTTTGGGCCTGGGCAATCGCCAGGGAGCGTTGATAGTTAGTTAAGGCCCGCTGAGCATACACCCGTTGGGGTTCACCCGGCGGAATAGCCTGGAGGTAGGCGATCGCCTCCAGCCATCCCAGCGCCACCTGATCCCAGTCCTCAGCGGTGCGGGCGCTTAGCGCCTGCTGGCTTGCCCTAGTTGCCAACTGTCGGGCGGCGGCCAGTTGGGCAGGGCCATCGGGCAGACCCACTTCATTTTCTGGAGATGAATCTGAAGGCTTGTCGCGGGCAGCGGTGGGCACCTGTGTTTGAGCCGTGACGGGGCTGCCAAAAGGATAGGTTCCAGATTGGGGCAGTAGCCTTACCTGCTGCGCTGGGGGTGTCAACGGGGAGGTCATGACCCCAGGGGCACTGGCCGATCTAGAAAAGATAGGCTGCTGGGGGACGCCGAGGCACAGGTAAACCCCGACACCGATAATCAGCATGGCCCAAATCCGTCGCCCCATGGCCTCCAGTCCCTAGCTTATGTCTTAGCTTAGCCCTAGCCTCTGATACTCAATTTTAATGCAGTGATCCATCACTGTAGGAATGCCAGCCGATTCAGCCTTAGCGGCAGCTTCGATATGCACAATTCCCTGCTGGAGCCAGATTAATTTTGCACCTACCGCGATCGCGTCATTAACAATCTCCGGCACCGCCTCAGAGCGACGAAACACAGTCACAATATCGATTGGCCCTGGCACGTTGACTGCGGTCACTGAAGCTAAAGAAGGATAGCTGGGTTCACCGTTAATCGTGGCGATCGCTGGATTGACCGGATATACCCGGTAGCCTACCTGCCGCAAATACTGAGCAATTTGGTAACTGGGCCGCTGAGGTTTATCTGAATGCCCCACCACGGCAATAGTTTTGGCCCTAGCCAAATGCGATCGCAGCGCGGCATCGTCCATCCCAGATTCCTCACACATCAGCCCACTCAGGCCCATACAGTGACCATAGCCCATTCACGGCAATTTATCCTATGGTTTTAGTCAGATTGCGGGCTCCATCCAGTGTCGCTGGAATTGTTGGCGCAGCGCCAATCCGCTCGCAGCCTCGTTCTAATTTTCCCCTCGGCTGCTATAGCTTTGGTCAGATTGCTCACCGCACCCAGTGTTGCTGGAGTCGTTGATCCAAAAGCAATCTGACTCGCAACCCTGGCCAAACCTTTCGGCAGGTTGCAATGTCCTAAACCCCATAAAGACCAGTAAAGATTGGTAGCACATATCCCTTCAGCGCCCCCAGCGTTGGATAATGCTAGGGAATTTTTGAGCGTGCCGGCTAGCGCTTTAATGAATTTCCCCAGTTACCCCCAGCTATCTGCCCATCCCTATGGTTAAGCTTCTCGTTACGGCCCTGATTCTGCTGATTCCGGCCTGGATCTACACTTCTTTGGTTCGCAGCGCCGATCGCTATGAAAAAGAGCCCGTTGCGTATTTAATTTATGCCTTTCTATGGGGGGCAGTGCCCGCCGTTATCTTTGCCCTGATTCTGCAAATTGGCCTATCGCTACCCGTTGCCCTCTTTCTGGGGGCAGACTCTCTAGGAGCACAGCTGGTTGAAACCTCCATTGGGGCTCCCGTCACGGAAGAGTTTCTAAAAGCGATCGCGGTTGCCATTATTTACATCAGCAAGCGACGGGAATTTGACGGCTGGGTAGACGGCATGGTGTACGGGGCCATGGCGGGCTTTGGGTTTGCCTACGTAGAAAACATTCTGTACCTTATGGGCACCGCCAGCACCGAAGAATGGATTACTCTCTTTGTGCTGCGAACCATCGTCTTTGGCGGGCTGCACGGCTTTTGGACCGCGATCGTGGGCATTGGCTTTGGGTTTGCGCGCTATATGGCCAATCCTCTGGGGCGCGTTATTACCGTGCTGGGCGCGTTGTTAATCGCTATGGTGCTCCATCTGATTCATAACGGAGCTGTAGTTTTGGTTGAGGCGACCGCCGGGGTGTCTTTTTTGGTTGCGCTGCTAAATTATGGGGTGCTGCTAGTTGTGATGCTGCTGCTATGGTGGGTTGCAGCCCGCGTAGACCGAGCCAAACTCCGCACCTACTTGGCAGATGAAGTACCTAGCATTTTACCCAGGTCTCTATACGAAGCCATCTGCAATCCTGGATCTCGCAAGTTGATGAGGCGTTTGGGCCTCAACGCAGATCAACAGCGTCAAATTATTCAAACCTCCGCTGAGCTGGCTCAGAAAAAGTTGCAGTTTGCCAAGATGGGCAATGAGTCGGGGAACCGAGAAGAGATCAGCCAACTGCGATCGCAGCTCCAGCAGCTTAGCCGCAGCTAAAGCTAGGCGGTTTTGAAAGCCTAGAGATCTCTGAACGCTTCCCAGTGGATCTGAAAATAGGGATGTGTTTTCATTGGAAAAGTACGCCCAAATTCTTTTGGGGCTGTAGCTCAGCTGGATAGAGCAACCGCCTCCTAAGCGGTAGGTCGCGCGTTCGAATCGCGCCAGTCCCGTATCCCCAGCAGCACCTGAGCGGTGTCGCGAATGCCACTGCCGTTGACGGCTATGTCTGCGATTTGGGCTTTCACCTCCGGTAAGTAACCTCGGTAACTGTAGCTCAGGATAAATGAGGCACGACTGTACGCATCATTGCGGCAGCGATAGGGCTGTTTTCCTTTTGCAATTTTGCCATGTTTGACTACAGCAGCCCTCAAGACTCGGGTTGCAAGATATTCTGGGTGCGATCGCCCTCATTTTCAGCGCAACGGGAGATGGCTCACTCACTGCCGCT
>JBCDFX010000409.1:0-4048 GCA_039177155.1 Cyanobacteria bacterium P01_H01_bin.119 | reverse complement strand
TGACAAATTGATAGAGCAAACCATCAACAATAATTTGCCAGGAGCCTACAACGTCATCTTTAATCAGGATGGTCGATTAATTGCTCATCCTCAATACATCCAGCAAATTCAACAGAGTCAAGGCCAGTTAAATATTGATGATTTAAATGACAATCATCTGCAGCAAATTTTTCAATTGAGCCTAGCAACACTCGAAGGGGTAATTGAAAATGAAGAAGATCAGGAATTTATAGCAGTTACCCAGCTGGCGGGCCCGGATTGGTTCTTTGCCACAATCTATCCCAAGGCGCTTCTGTCAGAGTCTGCTTTAGACACGATTAAATTCGTCTTTGCCGCCGGTTTAGCAGCCTTGTTAATTGAGGTGGCACTATTACTTTTTGTTTTAAAAAATCAGATCACTAACCCACTCAACTATCTGACAACGGCGAGTCAAAAACTAGCGGACGGTGATTTCGAAGTAGATCTCAAGATCAATCGCAGAGACGAGCTAGGTCAACTTGCGTCATCGTTTCTGCAAATGGCTCACCGATTGCAAAATGCTTTTCGCAATTTACAGGAAAAAATTACCGAAAAAGAACAGGCTGAAGAACTGATTCTTGAGAAAAATAACGCTCTTGAACAGGCCTTAACTCAAGTCCAGAGGATGCAGCTGCAAACTGTACAAAATGAAAAAATGGCGGCTTTGGGCAACTTAGTGGCTGGTGTTGCCCACGAAATCAATAATCCCGTCGGCTTTCTTAATGGCAGCATTGATAATGCTAAAGACTATATGCAAGATTTATTTGATTACTTGAATGTCTATCACAACCAGCATCCTCCTAATGACTTAGTTCAAGAAAACGCTGAGGATATTGACTTGGAATTCTTGCTTGAAGATCTACCCAAGCTATTGGATTCTATGCAGGGAGCGACTGATCGTATCCAGGGCATCAGCAACAGCCTACGCATCTTTTCCCGTGCTGATGCTGAGTATAAAGTCAGCGCTAACTTACACGAAGGGCTCGATAGTACTCTTTTAATTCTCAAATATCGCCTCAAGGCCAATGATTTACGTCCAGCGATTGAGGTTATTCAACAGTATGGCGACCTCCCTAAAATTGACTGCTTTCCAGGTCAGCTCAACCAGGTATTCATGAATATTGTGGCGAACGCGATCGATATGTTTGATGAAATGGCCCAGGAAACAACGTTTGAAAATTTAAAGAGCAATCCTCAGAAGATCACTATTCAAACTGAGATAGTCGAGAAAAATTCGATTGAGATACGTATTGCTGATAATGGCAAAGGCATGTCAGAAGCGGTTAAATCTAGAATATTTGATCATCTGTTCACCACTAAAGGGGTTGGTGAAGGAACCGGATTAGGGTTGGCGATCGCTCATCAAATTATTGTTGAGAAGCACAGCGGAACCATTACAGCAGAATCTGAGATCGATGAAGGCACCACCTTTGTCATCAACTTACCCATTGGTGCTGCTTAATGCTCTATCCATTAGGCAAAACTCTGGCAAAGCTCTAACTAGCAAGGCTTTTAGCTATCGTTTGCAGCGGTTTGCCAGGCGAATATATGGGCTCCGTTGATGCCGTCTACCGGCAGGGGTTAGATCAGGTGGCTGTTCTAGCCATCTGGGTGAGTCCAGTAGCAGGATACTCAGATTAGGCAAGTTGTGAAGATAATAGTTGAGTCTTTGCTGCTGAGGCGACTGGCTGGTAGTAGCGCGGCTGCTGACGGAATCGTGCGATCGTCCGGTTCTGCTAAAATCGCTGCTGCCCAAGTTCTGGGACTCATTTTATGACTGCTTATCCCGCATTTCTTAAGGCATCTGGGCGGCAGCTTGGTAAACGCTGGACTCGACTGCGGCAGAGCCTATCGCTTACCCAGTCAAATGACTATCGCAAATGGCGGCAGACGTTTTTATATAAACGGCTAGGCTTTGGTCTTTGGGCCGGACTTGGCTGTCATCTAATTGCCGGCAGCCACATACCATACCTTTTGGTCTACCATATCGACCAAGTTGCTGAATACCTATCTGGTCTTACCGATAATGCTGCCGTAGTTGCCCACCAGCTTAGGGAAGCAACAGTCGCGAGCTTTTTTGTCACCACAGTGCTGCTGGCAATATGTTTGCTGCTGCATAAAACCCAATGGGGACGTCGCCATCCGGCAATTCTGTTCCTGATATTTGCCTGCGCAGTAAATGGATTTTCGGCTCAAATCGTTGGCACGTTTTATCACATCCCGGTTGAGCCATCGCAAACGGTTTTCTTAGCCCTGGCAGTGCTGCTGCCGCTCTGCTGGCCGCTGCATCTGCTGTCTCAGGCGCTTTCAATTATCTACTTTGGCGTTGTGTTGCCGCTGCTAGGGATCACCCATGTGGGGGATATTGCGATTTTTGACAGCGTTTTTATCTGGAGTACCTTTGCTAACTTGGCTTGGGTTTGTGTGATTTGCAATATCGGCGTTTGGGTTTATGAACGGCTGCGGCTTTCGGAGTTTGAGTCGCGGCAGGAGCTGCAGCTTTTTTTGCACGCTGTCTCTCACGACCTGCGCAATCCGGTTACCGGCACGTTGATGCTGCTAGAAAATTTACCCAAACAAGAGGCTGGTGTATCACTCAAGCCAACGGTTCTGCAGCGAATGGTTGAGTGTCAGGAGCGCCAGCTCAAGCTGATTGACACCTTGCTAGAAGCCTACAGTCAAGAAATCAAAGGAATTTTGATCAATCCTCAACCTCTGCAGGTTGCCGAGCTAGTTCAGGATATTGTTTTAGGCCTACAGCCGCTCTTTCGACAAACTAATGGCAAAGTGAATAACTTGGTGGCTGACGAATTGCCAATAGTACGCGCTGACCCGCTACATCTGCGGCGCGTCTACGACAATATGATAGCTAACGCCCTACAGTACAATCAGCCTGGCGTCTGCATCACGCTCAATGCTGATGTGCAGGGAGACTTTCTACACTGCACCATCGGCGATGATGGACAGGGAATTCTGCTGAAAGCTAACCGCTCAGGCGCTCATACACCAAGTCAGAGTTTGTTTAACCGCTACAGCAGAGGGCCGAGTAAGCGGCAGCCGCTGCACTTAGGACTGGGGCTACATATTTGTCAGCAAATTGTGGAAGCTCACGGCGGACAGATTGGCGTTGAGAGTGAACTCGGTCGAGGCAGCATGTTTTGGTTCACGTTACCGCTTGCTGATCAGGGCTCAGCTCGGCAGTCAATTTCCAACTAGATCGAGTCTTTCAATATTGGATTCAACTGCGTAAGGTCTGAAACAGTTTGTGAATCAAGCGATACGGACCCTGTGTCGCTGCCTCTTTAAGAAAAGTACTCTTCACCACCCGAAGGTGATTACCTCCTTTTCTTAACGCAGCCATGCCCGAAAGGCTTTAGGGAGGGTGGAGGAGCTGCCCTCAGCCAATCACTAATCCAGATAGCGAAAAACTAGGAATGCCAACCAAAATTTAGAACTTAACCAATCCTGGTTCTTTCGCAGCAGTCTGTCCTCATCACAGAACGGCATATGACGCAGATTTTACGCTTCGACGCAATT
Source organism: Cyanobacteria bacterium P01_H01_bin.119 (assembly GCA_039177155.1). Classification (GTDB taxonomy): domain Bacteria; phylum Cyanobacteriota; class Cyanobacteriia; order Phormidesmidales; family Phormidesmidaceae; genus JBCBZT01. The sequence continues at coordinate 493 of JBCDFX010000409.1, read as the reverse complement.
CAGTTCCGGGTTCTCATCGCTTGGATAGTGGCCAACTTTATTGGGGGCTGCATTATTGGCCATTTAGAAAGTAATGGCCTTCAGTTTATGGCTACCCTGTTTCTTTCTGGGGCGATCGCTGGTTCTCTGCAGTGGGTAACCTTGAAATGGCTGGGCCGTCGCGGCCGCCGCTGGGCGCTTTGGCCGCTCGCTAGTCTCGTGGGCTGGATTGTAGGCTTCTTGTTGTTCGTAGGTTTGTCGATGCCTATTGCCTACGTTAAAGATGAGATGCTACGAAACTTAGGACTGTGGGACACCTTTTGGTTCAGTGTCGTCAACACTCCCCTTTGGATAACCGTGATGGCGATCGCCCAGGGAAGCATTCTCAGCTTCTCTATGCCGTCTCGAGTCAAGATGATTGGTATCTGGCTATTAGCGAGTTGGGTAGGAGCAGCCCTGCATGGCGCGATCGCAGCGGCGCTGTGTAGAGCCTATTGTCAGGCACTACCCAACT
>JBCDFX010000408.1:0-4052 GCA_039177155.1 Cyanobacteria bacterium P01_H01_bin.119 | reverse complement strand
CTGCGCCGCAGCAATCAGCGACTGCGCTACGGCCAACTGTTGCGCTACGACCCCAAGCAGGCTCGGTTAACCGTTATTATCGACTGGACGAGTCCGGCAAATCGGCCTCCCCAGTGGCGGCAGTTGGACGGCAGCGGATTGCCGGAGCTAATGATCGATCAGCGCCTGGGGTTAGAGCCTAGCTTTTTGGCCTACCGGGTCAATCCGCCCACGTCGGCCTTTAGCTTGCGACCGCTGGAGCCGATCTCTCTGCTCGATCCAGTCTTTGCCCCCTCTCCCCAAAGTGCTCGTTACGACCAGGCTCTGCTGCTGGCGCGGGCAGGACTCTGGTCAGCGGCACAGGATTCCCTGGAAGCCTTCAAACAGACCTTAAGTCAGTCCACCAGCACCCATTGGACAACGACGGCCGAAGCTCAGCTACAGTTGATTGGTCTCCATGCCCAGGTGACCCAGGCTCAGGCCAAACAAACCTGGAGCAGCGGGAGTCAGCAAATTTTGGCGCTGCTGGTTGACGGTCGCTGGGATGCCGCGCTGACCCTCCTGACTGAAGCACCTCATCTACAAAGGTCTATGATGGCGCTTTTAGCAGCGGATCCTGGCCCGCTATGGCAGCGCATTACTACAACGCTACAGGTCACGCCTCGACAGCACGCTGTGCAGATTTGGGGGCTTTTACTGCTGACGGCTCAGCAAAATGAAACTGCCGCCCTGGCTTGGCTGGCTCGACAGTCCCATCAGCCCGATACCGAAGCGCAGTATCAAGCTCTACTAGCCAATGCCGATGCCGTCGATGATGAGGGCACACTGGCGAGCCCGGTTAGCGCCAGCGATGCTCAAGCCAGCCTGTCTTTTCGGGTGAGTAACTTTTTGGGGGTGGCCCAGCCAGTTCCCAATTTACCGGCTGAATCGTGGTATCGTCCCCAAGCGCTGGGCGCTATGCCTACCGCAACGCCCCAGTGGTTTAGGCTGCCGCTGTCGGCGCTGCAAATTGGCGGGCAGTGGCAGCACGGCTATCTGCCAGAAGCTAATTTACCCTCAGATCAGCTGTGGGCCGCGCTTGGGTTTAACCAAAACCGTAGCCTGCAGCTGTTTGTGCCAGGGGCTGAGGCGCTACTCTCGGCGGGGCAGCTAAGTGTGCAGGGGCTAGTTCAGCGAGGAAGCGGCGTTGAGCTACTGGTTAGCGGGTTTCCAGAGGCCGCGATCGCCGGTGGCCCGCTCCTGGTCGCCGCTGCTCCGGGCATTAATCCGCTGACCTTTAACCGAACCCTGTCTTTGCCGCAGCTTCAGCAACATCATCCGGCAGCAGCAACCGCGATCGCAGCCCAGCTACAGCAGCGGTTAGGTATTCCGTTGGCCAGCAACCCACCCCAAGACTCGGTAGAACCAGCCGCTGGGGTCAGCAGTACCCCTGAAGCGGTGCCCTCTGTCGTGCCCTCTATGGCTCCAGCTTGGCCCGTAGCATTCAGCGATATTAGCGGCGACGGGCAAGCCGAAATTCTTGTCCGGCTGAGCGCTGATGGGCTAAATGGAGGGCAAGGCAGCCTATCAATTGGGCTACAGCACCCCAGCACGGTGATTGTGTCGAACCAGGGTCGTATTCTCTTTAGCGATTTACAACAGCCTTATCAATTAATGGCGATCGCCACCGATGCCAACGCCACAGCTTTAATCGTTAAAACTGGAGAGACCTATCGCATTTGGCAGTGGTCACCCGCTGCTCAACGCTTTCAGATACAGTAACTCCAATAATATCGACCGCACTGACGGCTGCTATAGCTACGGCTGCTATAGCTTTGGTCAGATTGCTCGCCGCACCGAGTACTACTAAGGGCTGTCATCATTCAGATTTCAACGCCTTCTATAGCAACGGTTACAGCCCCTAGCTGTGTAGTTAGGGCGGACGTGTTTACAGCTTGCCTTATCAGACTTCTGTGCTTAACGGATGACGTGCCCTAGAGCGGCTGGCGTAGAAGAAATCTGACTTACAACCCGCCCGACCCTTTCGGCGAATTGCTTACAGTATTACCATAACTAAATAAGCAATAGGGCAGGGGTCATGAAAGCACTGGTAGCAGGGGCAACGGGACGAACTGGGCGCGAAATTGTCAGCCAACTGGTGGCGCGGGGAATCCCAACGCGGGTGCTGGTGCGGGACGCTGAGTCAGCACAAACCCAACTCCCCGCCGAGGTTGAAATTGTGGTGGGCGATGTGACCCAGCCCAAAACCCTAGAGGCCGCGATCGCTGACTGTACGGTTTTGCTGTGCGCTACCGGTGCTAAACCCAGCATTGATCCAACCGGGCCGTTTCAGGTTGACTATGTGGGCACCAATCATCTGGTGGATATCGCTAAGGACAACGGGATTGAGCAGTTTGTGATGGTGTCGTCTCTCTGTGTCTCCCAGTTCTTTCATCCGCTTAATTTGTTTTGGCTGGTGCTGTTCTGGAAGCAGCAGGCCGAAAAGTATCTGAAAGAGAGCGGCCTCGCTTACACCATTGTGCGTCCAGGCGGTCTTAAGTCGGAGGATGACAACCGGCAGGTAGTAATGGCCGCCGCCGATACCCTATTTGACGGCAGTATTCCCCGGGCTAAGGTCGCTCAGGTCTGTATTGAAGCCCTGTTTGATCCCCAGGCCCGCAACAAAATCGTTGAAATTGTGGCCCGGGAAGAGGCACCTGAAAAGCCTCTATCTGAACTTTTTGCCGCAGTTTAGCAGTTCACTATGATGCAATCTTAATGATGTAACCCAATAACCCCAACAGGTATGGGGAGCTGACTGTAGCGACAAGGGAACAATTGATTCAAATCAATTGTAAAGAAATTTTTCATAGATTTGATTAATCGTTTGAGCAAGATCCTGAAGTTTTTATAAAGCGCAAACTGGGAAATCTAATTGGAGCGTCAGTCCATTTCTTGAGCTTGGTTGGCTAACTGATCCGTCTCTTTGAGCCACTTGCTTTGGACCGATCGCTTTGCATTATCCCCGCGCTGCTATCTATGGCGATCGCTCAATCTTCCTCATTTTTTAGGCGCTTCAGCACCCTGATGCTAATTGCGCTGATTTACTATCTCACCGCTAAACTTGGCCAGTATTTGGCGATTCCGCCAGGGTTTATCACGCCCATTTATGCGCCATCAGGCATTGCCGTGGCTGTTCTACTGATTGCAGGGTTCTGGGCCTGGCCGGGGCTGGCGCTAGGCGCTTTTGTGGCAGCAGCTTGGCCGCTGTGGGTTAACACACAACAGCCTGATATGGCCTTGATCTCGGGGCTGGGTATCACCGTTGGTTCGGTGCTGCAGGCTGTGGTTGGAGCCTATCTAATTCAGCGGTTTATCGGCTGGCGCAGCCGCTTTCAAACAGCCCAAAACGTCTTTAAGTTCACCCTGATTGAGCTGTTGAGCTGCACCGTTAGCCCGTCCTTTGGGGCCACGACGATGTATCTCTGCGGGCTTATTCCAGCGACGGACTATGGCCATAGCTGGCTAACCTTCTGGCTGGGTGATGCAGCTGGAGCGCTGATTGTGGCTCCGCTGGTGCTGGTTTGGTTTGCAGCCGCAGCCGAGCTGCCGAGCCTAGATGCAGAACCACAGCGCGATCGCTCAATTCAGCGAGTGGTGGAGGTGCTGCTTTGGATCGTGATGATTGGCGCTGTGGGCGCGATCGCCTTTGGGTTGAACTATCCGATTGAATATTTAATGGTGCCTCTGCTGGGATGGGCCGCTTTCCGCTTTGGGCAGCGATTTACCACGCTGGCCATTTTGTGGGTAGCGGGGTTAGCTATTTGGGGCACGATTCAGGGCACTAGCTCGTTTAACCGCGAAACCTTAAACGAATCGCTGCTGCTGCTGCAGGCTTTTGTCGGGGCAATTGCTGCCACAACTATGGTGCTGTCGGCATCCGTGCTAGAGCGACAGCAGGCCGAAGCTCGACTGGTAAGCGCAAATGCCAGTCTAGCCTCCTCCAATGAAGTTTTGGAAACCAAGGTCGAAGCCCGCACCGCAGAACTCCGCAAAGCCAAGGATAAGGCTGAAATTGCCAGTAAATCTAAGAG
>JBCDFX010000407.1:0-4059 GCA_039177155.1 Cyanobacteria bacterium P01_H01_bin.119 | reverse complement strand
GGTAATAATGGCTTCTTCGTATTGAAATGTGCTGCCGTAGGCGTAGTCCATCAGTGCGTTGGAGCGCAGCACAATGCGCGTATTAACCTCGGCCATCACAAAGGGAGCCACCCAAGTCTGACGGTCGGGGTCGTAGGCCACTGGAATCATTGTTGGCGGATGATTGTCGGGGGTTTCTGGGCATAGGGAATAGGGGTTGGCTAGCTCCTGGCGAATGGTTGGGTCTGCGATCGCCTCCTTGACCACATTTAATCCGCTGGCGGCGGTGCCCCCAGAGACCCCACCCCGCGCCTCTTTAACCTGCATTTTGACGCGATCGCAGGGCTGAGCAAATTGCTGCTGGGCTTGCTGCTGCAGATAAAACACGCCTAAATCTGAGGGGATAGAGTCAAATCCGCAGCAGTGAACAATTCGCGCCCCCGACTGCTGGGCCGCAGATTGGTAGCGCTGTATCATGCGGCGAATCCACTGGGGTTCGCCGGTTAGATCGCAGTAGTCTGTTCCCGTTTCGGCGCAGGTTTTAACCAGTAGCTCGCCGCGCAGCGCATAGGGGCCAACGGTAGAAATGATTACCCGGGCCTGGGCACACAGGGTCTGCACACTCGCTGGATCGCTAACATCGACAATTAAGCTGGGCAGATTGGCAGCCGCTGCCCCTAGTGCTGTTTTTAGAGCGTCTAGCTTGGCTGGGGAGCGACCGGCGATCGCCCAGCTCACCGTTTTATCTGCGTCCACTTGGTTGGTGTGTTGGAGCAGATAGCGGCAGAGAATTTGCCCAACAAATCCGGTGGCCCCCAGCACTACTAAATCGTAGGGGGCAGCATCGGCAGATGCCGAAGAAGGCTGAGTTGCAGTATCCATAGGATCAGCATAACCGCATCGGGGGGGCTAAATCTGGTGACCTAATTTTGGTGATCGAAACCAAGTGCCCTGAACCGAGCGGTCTGAATTTATTGGTCTAAATCTAAAGGGGCGAAGACTCTAGGCGATCGCCAAATTGCTCTAGCAGGTCGCTGAGTTCGTCGTAAGCCTCCAAAATGCGATCGCCATCCAGCACAATTTCGTCTTCGGGGTAGGTTTCTAGCACTTCAATTAGGGTAATGGTGCCGTCGTCTACTGCCGAGGTCACCATCGCAGTACCCAAATTACGAACATTGGCACCGCCGGGGCTGCTGTAGAGTGCGCCGCCCAACTGCTCTAGCGCGGCTTCGCCCAGAGCGCTGGTAAAAATGCTCAGCAGTGTGCGCTCCAGCAGGGCTTCCAGCGGTAGCTGACTAAGCAACACTTCAGCTAGGGGCACCGACTCCAGCAAAGTCGCATCGGGCAAAATTTCCCGCAGGGTTTGCCGAGATACCGGACTCACATTAATGCTGCGGTTGAGCACCTGGCGGAACTCAGCGGGGGTCGTGCCCGCCACATTGAGATAAAACTCCAACGGCAAAGACGCCTGCCCAGTTTCTGCCAGGGTGGACAAATCTTCTACCGGAAAATCTAGGGTTAGAAACCCATACTTCAGCACGATGGTCTCTGCCGCTGCCGCCGGCTTTATTTCGCCTAAGACAAATCCTAACGGCGCGATCGCGGCTGCTATTCCCAATCCAATGCGCTGCATCGTGTTCATCACGCTCTCCCTCGATCTGCCCCGAATAGATATATCGTTCTTGCTGTTTTGACGGTCAAATTCCCATAAAAGGTTTCCGACTTAATGCTTCTGCTGTGCCAGTTCTTCGAGTAGGCCACTGGCGGCGATCGCCCTGGGATACACCCCTACAAAAAATACCATCCAGGCAATCAGAGGAACCGCCACAGTGCCTGTTAGCCAGTAGCGATGAAATCCTAGCCAGCTGGCGACAATTAGCCCGTTACCCGTCAGCAAAATTGACCAGGGCTGGCACCACCAAGGTTTATAATGCCAGATGGACTTTTGCCCGGCGTTTGGGGCATCAGCTTTGGGAGTGGATGCACGCTTAGCCATAGGAATACTTTAGTGCGAAGATCCTATACTTCAAACTCCTCTAGGGACAGGGAGGGTAAATTCGCCGGAATCACGCGGCGATCGCACACGACCCGCTCACTTTCTCGCTGGGTTGGCATATCGATGGCGATCGCGGAAATTTGCAGCTCCAGGCAGTGCATGGGTACCGTTACCCGCAGGGTTGTGGTGACGGTGCCCTGACCGTCTGGCTCTAAATACATTAGCCAGCGGGGTTCATCCACCAGCATTCGGGTTTGGCGATCGCTCAGCCAAAGCTTGACATACAGCCGCTGATCTACGTCAGGCAGCACCACCCGAATCGGCAGCAGCTCCCCAGCCCGCAAATCTGTTTCAGGCACCAGCATTTCAGGCACGGGCACGACCCAGTTTTCGCCGCGATCGTCGTCGGCAATTTGGGTACCCTCGGAAGCCTCATGGGGCTGCTGAGAAGCGGCGGCGTGGGGTAAATCTGAGCTGTCATCGTAAATAACGACCTCGTGCAGAGAGGCTTGATGGTCTATGGGTTGATTTTGAGGCTCGCCAGCATTTGCGGTGCGATCGCCGAAAAGCTGACCATTTTTGCCTGGCGGAATCGGATTTGTGCTGCCGGGAGCACTAGATGACACCACAACCTCGCTAGCCGCAACCGCTGAGCGCAGTGCCTGAGCCGCTTCATATCCTTCGGCGGTAAAGGCATTAAGCCGATCCCAAAATCGCGTCTGAAGATCTAGCGACTGAAATGCCCGGTCAACCGGTTGAAGTGACTGGGGCTGAGATGACTGGGGTTGAAGCTGCGGGTCTGCATCGGAAGCTGGATTGGTTGCTGTCGCCCTAGCGTTAGAGAGATGGGCGGCATCCCCATCCAAGCTATTCTCCCCGGTGGCATCAGCCCATTGCTCCTCGGCATCTTCGATTTCCCAGGTCGCTTCAGATAAAGCAGCGGACTCGGCTGGCTGATCGAGTTGACTGTCTGACTGCTTGTCTGGCGCGATCGCCTCAGTAGAATGGGCTAAATTGCCCAAAGTTTGGCTAAATGCGTCGGCCTTATCCGCCTCATCCGCTAGGGCCCCATCTGGGCCTAAATCAGCGGCTTCAAGATCTATTTCTTCAAGCGCATCGGTGTCAGGGGCTGCCCAGTCTTCCTGGAGCCACGGTTGCTGCGGGTCTAGACTCATTTGCTCAGCCACGGTCGCCGCATCCAAATCGTCATCAATAATGCTGCTGTCGTCAGCAGGACGTTTTGCCGATGGCGCGGTTCTAAGATTAGGTAGCTCCACTTTGCGCGCTGAGGGCTGGGATGATGGTTCTACTTGGGGGCTTGAGGCGCTCAGTTGGGAGGAGCCTGATGCTTCTGGCTGCAGGGATGATGAATCTGCACTGTCTGACGGGGCAGAGGCCGCCTGTCCAAAGCGGGGAGGCAGCACAACAGCAGACAGCTCATCCCCTCGATGGGTCTCTGCAATCTGGGGCGGCATCGACCATCCTGGTGAGGGCAAAAGTTCGGGCTGGGTGAGATAGTTTGGCTGCACACCAGGTAAGTTCAAGGGAACCGCTGACTTAGGCTGATCTATACTGTCGCCCAGCGGCAGAGCGGCTACCGTTTCTGTCGGCAGCATCGGGACTCCCCTAACCTCGCTTTCGGCAGATTTTTGGGCCGCCTCGGCGCGATCGGCCACGACCTCCAATAGTTCGTTAAGCGCCCGCGTTACGGTAAAGGTCTGAGTTGCCCAAATATGAGATTCACGGGCTGCCTGACTGGATTGAACCAATGCTTCCCCCAGCAATAGGCGGGTTTCCAGATCCGCAGGCAGATTCAGTTCAACCGCAAAGGGCTGATCGGGTACCGCTGCCAGCGGGGTTTGCACCTGGTCAATCAAGTCTCCCGATTGGGGGTCACGCAAATAAATATGGAGCACCAGTTCGAGGGCATCGCCATCCTGATTAGCCGCCTCCAAATCAGATTCTGGCAAATCAGGTTCTGGGCAATAAAATTGACCCTCTAAAGTTAGCGATCGCCCCTCTAAAATGACATAGGCACTTTCAGACATCGCCAGTCGGGGAATATCCGCTGCCGGAGCCGTCGC
>JBCDFX010000406.1:0-4081 GCA_039177155.1 Cyanobacteria bacterium P01_H01_bin.119 | reverse complement strand
GGTTCTGGAGCGATCGCGGTTTCTGAGGTCTCTGGCTCAGACTGTTGCTCAGACTGCGCTAATACTGAAGTTGCCGTTAGCAGCTGCCCGCCAAAAACAGTTAATAACGCCAGCAAATTTAACCCAAATAACGACTGTTTCATATCCCTTCCTCACACACCTTGCAGACCAGCTCCAGCCCACACAGCCTTTTGACAGCAGCCGTTTAGGGCCGCCATCCAAAAGTCGTCTGTTACTAAAAGCGAATTATTTTCAGCTAGGTTATGGGAATTAGCGATCGCGTTCTAGAGCTTTTTAATGGCAAACGCATTTAAACCGCTTGCTGCCAGGCGTGCATCTGAAATTTCTTAGGATTAATGCCCATCAGTTGCCGAAAGGCCAGGGTGAACTGACTGTTGTTGGTGTATCCCACCCTAGTGGCCACCTTAGAGATAGAGAGTTCGGTGGTTTGCAAAAGCTGCCGGGCTTTGTACAAACGGCAGTTTCTAAGGTAGCCGTAGGGAGTGGTGCCATAAACCTCATGAAAGCCCCGGTTGAGCTTAAACCGATTGGTACAAACCTGGCGGGCTAAAGCGTCTACCGTCGGCGGCGTGGCCAAGTGATGCCTCAAAATGGCGGCGGCTTGGAAAATACTGTCGAGATCCGCATCGCTTAGACGGGGCTGCACCATCGCCTCTAAATAAAGGGAAACCAGCGTCAAAGCCTGACGGGTAAGATAAGCTCGGCGATTGACTCCCCGATAGGGGCAGCTCAAAATTTGTCCAATAATTGGCTTCATAGCCGGCACCATCGGAATGCATCTGATGTGATTGAGATGCCCGAACTCAGACCAAAGCGTCTCTGGCAAAGCTTGCTCAACCGAGATATCTTCGGGCATAATCTCGCCCTGCAATAGACGGCTAAATGTACTGTCCGGGGTCCATCCTGGCCGTCTTAGCAATTGCCATAGACAATTAATAAAACGCTCAAAAATAATCTGATTGCGAGGGGACAGCCGTTCTCTAAACGCTCGGTAGTAAGTCATCAATAAAGAGCGTTGACAGACAATTTCGAGCTTAAATACCCGCCGCGTTTGTTTAATGGTTAAATCCCTAAATCCTAAGCAGGGCACAATACTGCTGTGGTTGGCATAGGCATCACCCTCTAGGTGAAATTCAAACTCTAGTTGGTTGGTCTCACCGGGCTGGTCTATCAGTAGATTTTGATAAAGCTGGTAGTCGTGGATATTAAGGCTCAAATCTTCCCGCAGCGGAATTTCTTGGATATATCCCTGGCCCAAATGGGGCGGGCAGACCCAAATGCGATCGCTACTCTCACCGTGGAACAGCCGAGAGTCTTCGGGGCTGCCGGAGATTAGCCACTCGCTCCAGTGATTAATTTGCAAACGGGTGGTCATGGAAGCATCTGGCGCAGATACAAACCTGCGTTCGATTAACGCAGTTAATAAGAATGATTCGCATTATACCTTCCTAGAGGTTCGAGTAAGGTATTTAGAATTTATGCTGGCGCAATCGCTTTTTTAGGTATGTCATCCCTAATCCGTTTCTAATCCCATAGGCTATGGTCAAAATGTAGACTTTCTCCACCTTAGATATATGGTTCAGCGACCTTGGATTGGGTTAGGCACATTAACCGCCCTGGCAGCCAGCATTGTATCAGTCAGCGCTTCAACAGATCTGCAGATAGTCGACTCTGCCGCATTGGGTGTGCGTAGAGATTTACCTTGGTCTGAGCTGGTGCAAATTGACGATCCATTTGAGGGTCAGTTTATTGGGGTATTTGACCGCAATTATTTTTTCGATCAATTTCTCAATGCCCGCGCCCGTATTGAGGTGCAAAGCCTCTGGCGGCCTGAATCAGTCCGTGTGCTATTGATTGCCCGCGATCGCGACTGCACAGGAAACGCTATTGGCAACAGCACCTTATCGGATCTAAGCTGTTCCGCCATCATATCCTCCCGCAAAGTGACGGAACTGTTTGTCAGAGTCGATGAACAGGTGTTTCAGATCTCCGGCGAAAATAACCTGTTTCAGGTTAATGCAGAATTAGCGCAGGCGCTCCAGAGCGCTCCCAGCGAAACTGTCACCATTCGGCTGGTGACTGAATATGGCGAAGCGATCGACAGTGAAATTGGGCCAGAAACAGTTGAGGCGTGGGCAGCGGTATACGCAGAAATTCCATAGAGGAATAGACCGCGATCGCGCTCACCAGCAAGATCAAATTCTGACGTTATTTTGGTATGACTTGGGCTGATTATGAACAGTTAGTCAGCGAAGACTATGCAGGTTACAGAGTTTCGTATTGGCAGGGGAATATTACAATTATGTCTCCAAGTAGAAACCATGAACACATTGCTGAAACGATTAATGGACTGGTAAAGACCTATTGCCGCAAGCACAATTTAGTTTATTTTTCGATTGGTTCTACCACGCTTAAAAATCCACCGCTCGCAGGCAAAGAGCCCGACTGCAGTTTCTAGCTGCTAACTTTTTGCTTGTATTTGTCAACCGAGGGCTGACAGAATCTCCGTTGACGATTGAGGCAGTTTTCTATCGAGCCGTTTAGTTAAATTGCATGCCCTTCTAAGCCAACCTATCAACTCACTCGCCCAAGCAAAACTCTCGCAACTGCGCCGAAGCTAGGCCACATACGTTAATAAATCATCCAGAATGAGATTGGCCGCAAGGTAGCTGCCGATTACCCAATGAGAACCAACCTCGTAAACCTGATTGGCTTGCACCGCCTTAAGTTGAGACCAGAGGGGATGGGCCTTGACGCGATCTATTTCGGCCCGGCTTTCTTGTCCTTTTTCGGTGTTGTTCTGCAGCGTAATCACAAATATGACATCCCCATCAAGCAGATCGAGAGACTCCAGGGAAAGATTTTTGGGGCCTTGCGCCTGGGCCTGGCTCGGTGGACGGGCAATGCCTGCATTTGCGAGTACGCTACCGGCAAAGGTATCAGTTCCCATCGCACCAGTCTGTCCTGGATAAAGATAGATGACAGAAATCTGGGGGTGTGTTGCTTTTTGAGAATATTTAGACCTGACTGACTGCAGCTTGTCTTCATAGGCGACTGCTAAATTTTCGGTTTCGGCCTGTTTGCCCAAAGCTTCTCCGCACAGGCGGGTTAGTTCTTTCCAGTCAGTATAGATATCACCGTCAAATGCTACCGTTGGGGCAATCTGTGCCAGCAAGGGATAGGCATCGCGAACGACATATTTGCTAGCGAGAATGAGGTCTGGCTGAAGGACCGCAATCTTTTCTAGGTTGGGCCGACCTGGAGGGCCGATTTTGGCAATAGTCTCCCCATCCAATGCCAGATGGGGCAGGCTATCAGCAATATCATTCGGTACGCCAACCGGTTGCAACCCATAGGCCACTAACGCTTCAAGCACGATATAACCAAACACGACAATCCGAGTCGGATTCGCGGGTATCTCGGTTTCACCAAAAGCATGTTTTACTTGTCTTACAGCGGTAGCTGTAGCGGTCAGAGGCTGATTATCCGTTTGCGCTTTGCTTGTGCAGGCAGAGGTTATAAACGCAGTAATCCCCAACAATAAGAAAAACCGACGTTGGCGGTCCAGCGATCGCTGAGCCTGAGGAAGTGGCCGTGTTTGGACAAACCGAATAAACGTTTGCCATCGGTTCAAACCATTATGTGAATTAGCTATGGTAATTGCCTCCCTTTTCTAGGGTCAAGCTACAAAGGAGTACTCATGAGCAGCTATGACGGTTCTAATGATTCTCAAGCGAGCGGTAGTTTGCAATCAAAACGTATAGGATACAGACGCTCGTACCGTCAGTGGCTCACCCCACCGAACACCCGAAGGTCTTGTACCGCGAGCAGACTCGACAAAATCAACATCAAAGATATTGTCAACATTCAGACGTACTTGCCAATTATTTCGTTGATAGAACACTGCTGCATCGATGATAAAGTAGCTATCTACCTCAAAGCTGTTTTCTAAATCGCCCTGCCGTTCTCCGACGAAGTTAAATCCTAAACCAAAGCCCAACCCTTGCAAATCTCCTGATTGAATCTCATAGGTTGTCCACAAGCTAGCGCTGTGTTCCGG
>JBCDFX010000405.1:0-4084 GCA_039177155.1 Cyanobacteria bacterium P01_H01_bin.119 | reverse complement strand
GATTTAAGTGAAGTCGAGTTATTCCAGTTGCAGGTCAGATTCTTGCCGTTCAAAGATAATTTCGAGGCCGCGAGTATCTTCAAAGATGACTTCTACGCGGCGATCGCGGGCATAATCAACCCGACTATTACCATCGGCAATTCGCTGACTTTCACCCAGAGGCCGAATCCGCATGCGCTCTGGAGCAATCCCCTGCTGCAGCAGATAGTTTCGCACTGATAGGGCGCGACGCTCGCTTAGGGCTTGGTTGTAGGCAACGCTGGCGCGGGGGTCGGTGTGGCCCTCTAACTCGATGCTGATAAAGGGATATTCCAACAGCACTGCCACAATTTGATCCAGCACGCGAGCGCTCTCCGGGCTGATATTAGATTGATCTAGGGCAAAGTGAACATTGCGCGGCACCCGTAACTGCAAGGGTTGGGGCTCTGGTGGTGGATCTAAGGGGGGATCGGCAGCAAAGCAACTGGGCGGCGAAATGGGACTATAGGTGAGATCTGGAATAGCGCCATCCGCCGTTTGCACTGTGGTGACAGGAGCAGGTTCAGAGGTGCCATAGCGCGGATCGGTCGCGATCGCGCTGATCCGGGTGCCTGCGGGCAAAGCCATCGTGGTGGAAAACTGCCCCGTCTCATCAGCAACGACCGTCATCAAAGGCTCAGCTAGGGGGCTATAAAGCCCTGCATTTTCCACAACTTGATAGATATCGACCTCCGAGCCGGGATCCGCGCTGCCCTGAAGGGTCACTTCATCTGCCGCCAGGGGAAACTCATAGGCCATAAACTGAGGAGCATTAATAGCGCCGTTGCCCGTGTCAGTGCGGCGATGGTGAGAATTTCGAGGCGGATTGGGGCCATCGGCCTGCTGATAGGCCAAGATGCTGCTGCTGTCTTGGGCGTTGAGGTCAATACTCAGCCCCGCCAGTTCCAAAAACTGGTTATTGCGAATAATATTGCGATCGCTGCGGGGAAACGCCGCCACCGTGACCCCAGGGCCGGGCTGATAGCCAATCAGGTTGCCGGTTACCTGGTGGTCGTTGCCCATCAGATATACCGCCGACCGCTGAAAGCGCCGACCGTTAAATTTGATGATATTGTCCTGAATGCTGACAGATCCCTCAGGCTTAAACAGATAGACGCCGCTGCCGTCGTTGCCGCACAGAAGATTATTGGTGAGCGCCGCGCCGCTGACATTGCCCTCTAGACGAATGGCGTCGGGCATGCCGGCAACGCCGTTGCCCAGAATGGTATTTTCTGTAATGGTCAGCCCCTCTGCCCCCGCCTTAGTAATAATGGCGCTGCCGTCGTGATGCTCGATCCGGTTCTGGCGCAAGATCACATCACTAGCGTTAAAGACCGACACACCAAAGGCCGAGCGAGGCTCAGGATATTCCCCAGAGGGGGGAATCCCCAGCCAGTTATTCTCAATCACCACATTGCGAACAGCCGCCGCCCCGCTGAGGTTAAAAAACTCAATCGGCGGCGACAGGGGACTGGCATCGGCTGGGGGCGGCGCGTTGCTGATAAAAATATCCGAGGGCGGCGTCGTCAGCGTCGAACGCGGCGCCGCTCGAAATCCGTATAGACTCAAGCCCCGCACCACTACCCTGTCTGCTGCTACGGTTAGGCCGCGAAATATCTCCTGCCCCGGCCCAGGGGTAAGGGTGACAATCGGCACCGGAAAGGCCACATGGGCGGGGGGAATATCGGCGCTGCCATAGCCCGGCTGGGTGCCGCCATCCACTACTGTGCCCGGCGTTTTAAGCGCAGGCAGCAGCTCATTGAGAGCAATGGTGGTTTGCTCCAGGGGCAAATTAAAGCGAATTTGCGGCGCATCATCTACGGCTGGGCTAACCAGGCTGCGCTCAATATCGCTAAGGTCAGCCAGGGTCAAGCTGCCGTTGGCCAGTTCGATGGCCTCTCGTAGGGTCAAGTCGCCATCGGCCAGCACTGGCCCATCGAGGTTGCTGTTGACTGTGATGATGTAAGGAACAAATTCCTGAGTTTCAGCGCCCTCTGCTTCTGGGGTTTGGGCTACAGCCGGAAGCGCCAGCAGATAGAGTGCCGGGGCGATCGCGGCCCCAATTAAAGCGCAGCGTGTCATTATCCTGCCTCCCCATCGATGACTGAAGATTCTGTCGGTGCTTCGCTGGGGGGCGGTGCTGCAGGCGGCGGTGCTGCAGGCGGCGGTGCTACAGGCGGCGGCGCTACAGACGGGATTGAGGGCGGCGGGATTGAGGGCGGCTCCACATAAGACTCCTGCTGCTGAGGCGGCGACACCATCTGCAGCCCGAACCCGTTAAAGAGCTCATTCACCTTAAAGGTCACCCCGGCATAAATGCCCCCTGCCGAGCGGTAGCTGTTTTGGCCAATAAAGCTGCCCTCGTTGGCGCCGCCAAAGCTGTATCCCAAGCCCAGACGCAAATCCGGCGTCAGGTAATATCCTGCCTCGATGGCCAGCCCGGTCTCGCTGTAGCCCACCACGGGTTGACCAATCCAGCGGGCCTCTGCCGTTATGTCCCAGCGATAGGCAAATCGATAGGTGGCTCTAAACTGGGCAAAGTGAATCGAGTTAGAAAAACTAAAGTTATCCGCCAGATTGGCCTCGCTGTAGCGCAGCGCATACTTACCATAAAACTCCCACTGCCAGTTGGGGGCCACAATCGCTTCCATCGCCAGGGTATGGTCTTGAGCGCCATCACCTCTTCCCAGCAGAATGCTGGTTGGCGTGGTGCTGGGGTTGTTGCGGTACTCATAGCTGAGCAGACCGTTAAACACATCACTGCTGGGGTCTCGATACGCTAGCCCCAGCCGTAAATTGATCGAATCTCCCAGTTCTCCAGTAATGGTTTGGTTGGCAAAGTTAGCCTGCTCATAGCGAAATAGGGTCGTTAGGGCCGGCGTCAGCCGGCCCCCCGCCGCTGCCGTAAACACGGTATTGTTGCCGCTGCCTGAATCTCGGTGCTCAATCCGGGCGCTAGCCTGAAAATCGGGATTATCCGTATATTCAATTCCAAAGCTATAGGCCGTGCTCGACTGGAGCCCCAGGGCCGATGCGCTCTGCCCCACCGCATAGGGCTGGGCAAACTGCTGACCCGCCCCGGTGGTGTTAAACGCGTCTCCAAAGATGCGCTCTAGGCCAAAGGTGGCCCGTAGACCGGGAGCCAGTACCAAACGGTGATTTAGCCCGATCGCGCCCTGACCGGTAATGCCGTTATAGCCGCCTAGTAGGGAGTAGCGGTTGGTTAGGGTGGTGTTGTCATCGAGGGCATGGGAGACAATGCTATCTAGCCGGGTCACCGAGCCCGGATTGGCTCCTCCGGTAAACTGCTGAGCCAGTCGCAGCGATACCCCTGGCTGTAGGTCCCACTGCAGGCCCACCGTCTGGCGATCGGGATAGGCAATATCACTGCTGCCCAAGCTCAGCTCGCTCTGGGCCAAAAAGCTTAAATTTCCGGTTAGCGGCAGATTAAAGCGCGAGACCAGTTGGCTAGAGTCGCTGCTGATATTGGCGATGCGATCTTCCCGGCTGCGGAAAAGCCAGTCTATCCCCAAGGTGGCTGAGCCAAACTGCTGCTGAACCCCAACCTGCAGAGTTCCCAGGCTATTGTCTACCGCGCTTCCGGGGGCGGCGGTGGTGCCAGGTTCTAGCAGGGCGGCGGCGGAGGTTAGGACTGCTGGGGCGGTGCCGACATTCGTTTCTTGATCGACCCGGCCTCGAATTAGGGTTGTGGCGCCGATCCGGGCGGCAACTTCTGCCCCCCAGCGGGTCTGCCCTGGCCGAAAGCTAGAGGTGTAGTTGTTTTGGAAGCCTGTAGAGGCCGTCTGCACGTAGGCTCGCCCAAAAATATTGGGCAAAATATTGCCGTTAAAGGCCAGCCTAAAGGCGCTGCCGCTGGAAGTATTTCCGCCGCTTGTGGCGCTAGAGCCGGCTAGTTCACCGGTCAAAGTGCCGATGCTGCCTAGGGGAAGCTGCAGATCCACCCCGTAGATGTTGGAGTCAAAGTCACCCTGATCCGCCGATAGAAATGTGGCCCCGATCCATCCATCTCGCGTCGGGGTCAGGGCGTACTGCACCCGCCCGGCAT